>DATCZF010000266.1:0-7098 GCA_036526055.1 Woeseiaceae bacterium | reverse complement strand
GCACGATCGACTATTCGCCCATAGCGGTTGTCGGGTTTGGCTACCGGCAGCTGCAGCATGACCTGGACGGTTTTGGCTTGCTCACAACGACGGCGGCACGCCAATCGATCCTTGGCGTACTCTGGGACAGCAGCGTTTTTCCGGACCGCGCTCCGCCGGGTTGTAAGGTGCTGCGCGTCATGCTTGGAGGACAGCGCAACCCGGATCTTGTCGGCTTGGATGAGGCATCGCTGGTCGAGACCGCGCGCCAGGGACTGCGGCAGACGATGGGTATCGACGAGTCCCCGGACGTCGTTTATGTGCGTCGCTGGGACCGTGGCATTCCCAGTTATGCGCCGGGGCACATTGAACGGGTCGAGCGTATCTTCGATCGGGCGAGCAGGCACGCCGGCCTTTATCTCACCAGTAATGCGTACCGTGGTATCGCGATGAATGACGCGGTATTGCAGGCGCGTCAGACGGCGGACCAGCTCGCGGCTGATATCGCCGGTTTCGCCGGATAATCAAGAAGCGAATCAGGGCAGTGACGCTGAAGCCCCCGAAGGCCTGAACGACAGCTTTTCCTGCCTGTCGATTTTCCTCATAAATCCGCGATATACGTACAATTACTCGTTTAATTGGTCGATTAATCGAGCCATATTTATTGGTGGCGAATAATCTGAATGGCATAAGCCGCTCAGGGGATTAAAGCGAAAGGATGCGTTGTCGCTGTCAAGTGACGTAGCTTTGCGCGATCGATCAAGGAGATGTTCTTGCTTGAGACTGCGTCATCTCGAGAAAGGACGGAGGGTCGGCCTTCCGTCGACGCCGCCGATTTTCTGAATCTCCCAGCAAGCTGCTCCCACCTGCCGCGATTATCTCGGCATCGTCTGCGCCGAGCGTGTTGCTATCGCGGCCATTTCCCGTCTTTTGTCTCGTCGCAGGCGTCAGTCCATCGTCGGTGTCTGGCGTTCCTGCGCCAGTTCTTTGAATGCCGGCTGGCCTCGGAGGGTGCATGTTCGGGCTGGGCGTAAAAACCAGGGTCGCGCTATATCTGGTTATCGGCCTGCTGGCGGCCGTGATCCTGTTTTCGTGGCTGGTCGTGCGCAATAATCGGGAAGAACTGCTGCAACAGACGATGTCGCAGGCAGCGTTGCTTTCCGAAGTGATCATCAAGAGTACGCGTTATGCGATGCTGCAAAATCGTCCCGACTATGTTGACAAGATCATTCAGGACGTTGGTGCGCAGGAGGACATAGATCGCGTTCGAGTACTGAGCAAAAGCGGCACGATCATCCATTCTTCCAAGCTGTTCGAGATTGGCAGCCAGGTAGACCAGGAGGCGGAATCCTGTGTGGCTTGTCATATCGATGAGCAAAATAACAAGCGCAGCAGAATGGTGGGGCGGCCGCGAATATTTTTTGACGAAGATGGCCGCCGCATGCTTGGCAGCACGGCAGTCATTCAAAACGACCCCAGCTGTTCGGACGGTGGTTGCCACCGGCACTCGGCTGATCAAACAGTCCTGGGCGTGCTGGACATCGTGTTCCCGCTGGACAAGATTGACCAGACGATTCGCAGCAACAAATTCACGATATTCAGCTTTGCGCTGGGATTTGTGATCGCTGCCGGTGTTCTCGTCGCAATCCTGATCCATCGAATAATCTACCTGCCGCTCCGGGATCTGCAACAGGGTGCGGTGCGACTGACCGGGGGCGAACTGGAGCATACGATACCGGTCAGAAGTCAGGACGAGTTCGGCCAGCTGGCGGCGTCGTTCAACAGCATGACGGAAGCGCTGCGAAAATCCCACGTCGAACTCAAGGAGTGGGGAACGACGCTGGAGCAAAAAGTCGAGGCGGCGACGCGTGAATTGCATATTGCCCAGGCCGAAGCAGCGCGCGGCGAAAAACTGGCGTCCGTGGGCCTGCTTGCAGCAGGAATAGCCCACGAACTCAATAACCCGCTCACCGGGGTGTTGACCTTTTCGCACCTGGTACGCAAGCAACTGCCTGACGGCAGTCCCGAGGCCGAAGATCTGGATCTCGTCATCCAGGAGACCAAGCGTTGCTCGGCGATTATTCGCAGACTGCTCGACTTCGCTCGTGAAAAGACCCCGAGCAAAACCTTTGCTGACCTGAACAGGCTGATCGAGCAGACGGCTCATCTGATCGAGCAATCGGCACAGATCGAGAATATCGAGCTGGTTTTCACATTCGATCCTGACCTGCCGCTGGTCTGGATCGATGAGGACCTGATCAAGCAAGTCATCATGAATATGCTCGTCAATGCGCAACACGCAATAGAGGGCGCCGGCAGCATCACGATTGCAACGCGGCATCTGTCCGACTATCGCAACGAAAAAGGTGCACTCGTGCCGATGGTGGAGGTGACCTTTACCGACACCGGTTGCGGTATTCCGGCTGAGGATCTCAGCCGAGTATTTGATCCTTTCTTTACAACCAAGGGCGTTGGCAAGGGTACGGGGCTGGGGCTCTCGGTCAGCCATGGCACGATCAGCGCGCACGGCGGGACTATCGAGGTTGAAAGCACGGTAGGCAAGGGTACGCGGTTTCGCATTTTGTTGCCTGTGGGGCAGCCAGGAACCGATGATGACAGGAGCACGCAATGACTGGACGGCTTTTGATCGTCGATGACGAAGAAATCGTCCTGCAAAGTTGTCGACGAATTCTTTCGCGGCGCGACTACCAAATCGATGTCGCGAGTAACGGCGTGGAAGCTCTGCATGCGGTCGCGGAAAATGACTATGACGTCATTATTCTGGATATCAAGATGCCGAAGATGGACGGCATAGAGGTGCTGCGGCGAGTCAAGGAATCGCACCCGGATGTCGATGTCATCATGATCACCGGGCTTCACGAAATCGAAACTGCCGTGCAGGCGATGAAGCTGGGGGCGCTCGACTATTTGCCCAAGCCTTTCGATCCCGACGAGTTTGATCTGGTTGTGGCCAGAGCCCTGGAACACAGGCAGCTGCTGCACGAGCACCTGAGCCTCAAAAGCGAAGTCAGCGCCAAGTATCGATTCGAGAATATCATCGGCTCAAGCCCACAGATGCAAAATGTGTACCGCCTGATTGCACGTTGCGCGCCAACCAACAGTTCGGTATTGCTCAGGGGTGAAAGCGGTACGGGTAAGGAGCTGATCGCACGGGCGATTCATTACAACAGCTTGCGCAAAGATAAGCCCTTCGTGACCGTCGATTGCACGACGCTCAGCGAGAACCTGCTGGAGAGCGAGCTGTTTGGCCATGTGAAGGGGTCATTCACCGGGGCGGTGTCCAACAAGAAGGGACTTTTCGAGGCCGCCGACGGTGGGACGCTGTTCCTGGATGAGATTGGCAACATTTCCATGTCGACGCAGGCCAAGCTCCTCAGGTTTATCGAGGAGCGCGAATTCAAGGCAGTCGGCGACACGCGCACGCAATCGGTCAACATTCGCCTGATCAGTGCCACCAACAGGGATCTTGAAGCGATGATAGCCGACGGCAATTTTCGGGATGACCTGTATTACCGCATCAACATCTTTCCAATTGAGCTGCCTCCGCTGAGAGCGCGCCAGGACGACATTCCGGCGCTGGCATTTCACGCGCTCAAACGTTTCAGCGAGGAAACCGAACACTCGATACGGGGCTTTTCGACGGGGGCGCTCAACCTGTTAATGAACTATGACTGGCCCGGTAATGTGCGCGAACTGGAGAATGTCATTCACCGCGCCGTAATTCTCGCCAGCGGCGACGTAATTCGGCAGGGACACCTGGTGAATATCATCGACATGGTTCCGCGAGTGGATCTCGATGTGCCATTGACCAGCGATGAACTGAAAGAGATCAAAAAAGTGGCACGGCAAAAGGCCGTGGAAAGTGTCGAAAAGCACTTTGTCCTGGGGGCGCTAAAACGCAATGGCTGGAATGTCACCCGCAGTGCGGAACAGACGGGCATGCAGCGCAGCAATTTCCAGGCACTGATGAAGAAATACAATATTGGTATTCGCGGACTCAATCCCGACGACTTACAGGAAGGCCCCGAAATTTCGGGGCCCGAGTAGTGTCCGTTTAGTAACGCCTGCTCACATCATTCGGGTTCTTCGTAGCCAGTAATCATTTCCCTGAAATGGGTCGATGGGGTCTTTCCCAGTGCGCCCATATAGGCATGAATGAGGACGAAAGCGACGAAGGCAATGAATAGCAATACATGAATGGTTGCCACGACGCGAATACCGCCCAAAGCGCTGATGGCACCTGCAAAACGCTGCACGTCCCATAGCATCAGGCCGGTAAGGAACTGGATGGGAACCATGATCAACATGACCTGTTGATAGGTCAGCCGTTGCATGGGATTGAATTTCTCGTAAGGCTGAACATGGTGCGGGCTGGTTTCACCTTTGAAAATGCCATAGCTGTAGTAACGCGCCTGCCTGAAGAAGTTTTTAACAAAGGTCTTTGCGTTAAGCACCGGGTGATAGTTGGTGATTCGGTCAGATCCCAGGTAATAACCAAGCCAGATGAAGTAGTTGGCAATCACGGCAAAGCCGACCCAGTTGTGCAGGTTAACGGCCGTTTCATAGCGCCAGACACCGATAACGTCAGCGTAACGCAGCTGAATTCCGGTAAGAATCAAGAGCACAAAGCCGATGGCATTGACCCAGTGCCAGATGCGTACCGGCAACGGATGCAGGTAAATGGCCTCATGCATGGCAGCATTGACTGATGTAGTTTGCATATCACTGCTCCTTCCTGGCACTGTTTTTCAGGTAACGCCGTACGCCAATGTGGCCCAAGGGCACCGCTAACCCAAATATGACACTGAGGATCAACAGGTCGTCGAGCATGGTGATTCGTGTGCCTCCCATGGCATAAAAGTCCCCGACAGAACCCACCGAGCTGGCTGAATCCAGAACCTCTGTCTTCGCCAGGTAATGCGTGCGCCGGCCATCTGCCTGGCCGACCGAGACCGTCACGGTCCTGAACGCTTCGGCACCATGCTGATGACAGTACTCGCAGTCCCTGATGGCCATCTCTTTTGCGGCGAGCCGATGAGCATCTCCGCCAGTCTTGACTTCCAGCCGGCCTCGCAGCGATACGTCAACTGCTTTCCCGTCGCGAGACGTTTGCCTGACCAGTTGCCAGAGCTCCAGGGGATCCAGGCCGTCACCTGCCATATCGACGGCGTCAATGCGTGCGGCAAGGGGATCGGCATCGGCAAGCAGTAAAGGCTTTGCAGAGACATTGTCATACAGTTCCAGGTCGACACGACGTTCGGCCATTGGCGAGTGGCAGGCTGCACAGGCGACATTGTCGAGATGCAGCGCTGAATTTGGCAGCCACTTGGCATGTGCGGTGCTGGTGTCTTCGTGGCAGCTTCTGCAGGTGGCCTGAACCAGTTCCGCCGCCGCAACAGCCGAGATGTCGTGTGCATTGTGGCAATCCGCGCAGATCGGCGCCTGCACATGGCCGGGGCGAATGCTGTTGCCGTGCTCACGAGCAGCGCCGTGAACGCTTTCTGCGTAGGCTGTAAAGACATCGGCATGGCATGCCTTGCAGGGCTCGCCACTGAGCGTCGCCAGCATATCGACTGACTGTATGGCGTGCACGGTATGACAGTCCGTACACAATGGCGCATTGCTCTTGCCAGCGGCGGAGAGTGCGGCATGGATGCTGCCCTCATATTGCGCGAACATCGCCTTGTGGCAGCCTTTGCAAACGTCGTTTTGTGACAGGGAATAGGAGCGACTGTTCTCGATGACTTCTCGGGCAGGGTGCTTTGACCTGGTGACGTTTCGATGGCAGCTGGCGCAGGCAAATTTGCCATGTACTGATTCAGCATAACTGTCGCCCGAGACCTGCAACGACAGTTTTTCGCCGTTCGCCAACGACTTTTTCAATTTCATCGAGTGACAGGACAGGCACTTTGCATTCTTGTCCTGCGCCGGAGTGGCCGCCTGGGCCTGAGATGCGAGCAAGCAAACTGCAATGCAGATCAGGGTAATGGAGAGCCAGGCCGCTCTTGCCGGCGAATGGCTTACTGGGCCAAGTGAGCTCGGGATTATCATTCTTCACTCCTCCTGAGGACCACCTTGGGCCGGCTTCGTTAGCAGCACGATGCCGGCCGGTTGTGCATCACTGTTACTCAGTGCGAGACGATCTTTTCGTGGATAGTCTGGACACTGAATTTGCCGATCAGGTAAAAACCGATCAGCGGCAACGCTATTACGTAGCCAAGTGCGATGAGCGGCGACAGGAAGAACAGGGTTATGTTCTTCGCGACAAAGCCGACTTTTCGCAGTACGCTCGGTTCCGGCACCGCCATGGCAGCGGGAGCCACCTCGGCTTCGTTTGCCGCTTCCGGGCTGGTTTCCCGGGGAGCGAGCGCTTTCAACGTAATGCTTTCAATGATCTCGGGTGTCAGTGGCTTATGAACAAAGCCGCTGACTCCCAGCACCGAAGCCTGCGCCTCGTGTTCCTCGGTTCCGTAACCGGTAATCACGACAACGGGGGTCCACGGGCACTTGCTCTTGATGTGCTCTGCCACCTCCATACCGTTCATGCCTGGCATCTGGATGTCCGTGAAGACCACGTCGTAGTTCTTGGCTTCAATACGTTCCAATCCTTCCTCACCCGTCAGGGCCGTGTTGACTTCATAGCCCTTCTTGGTGAGCACCCGGTCGAAGCTGCGTCCGACCACTGCGTCATCATCGATGACTAATACTTGTGGTTTGGGGTCCATGGCTATTCTCCTGACAGTGTTAGCTCGCGTAATTGATAGTCCGCTGAGTATTTCGCAGCCAGACCGCCGTTACCTGGCGCCCTGGCATCGCTGCGAATCGCCCAGCGCTTCTGGTTGATTGCGTCGTTCGCCGCCTTGATGATCTCGTTCGGCTCCAAAGGCTTGGCCAGGTAGTTATAGGCACCCAGCCTGACCGCCTCCTTGGCAGACTCAATGGATGGGTAACCGGTGATGATGATTACTTCACTGGTCGGCCAACGCGCTTTGATGACCTTGAGGACATCGAGCCCGTTCAAATCCGGCATGCGTAAATCAAGCAGGATCACGTCGAATGGATGTTGGTCCATGACACGAATGGCCTCATTACCGTTCT
>DATCZF010000265.1:0-2067 GCA_036526055.1 Woeseiaceae bacterium | reverse complement strand
TCGACATCGAACCTGATGCCGGTCAGGAAACCCGGCCGGTCCAGGCCATAACGCGCAAAGGTTTCGGCGGTTGCGAGCTGCACGAATAGCGCATCAAGTTCCTCGGGGGTGGCCGATGTCACTTCGATTTCGGCGCGCAGCGGTTCTCCCAAAGCAGATTCGAGGCGAATATCCCCGAGACCCAGTGCCCAGGCCTTGCTCGCAAAGAGGAGCGCAAGCATTAACCAGGTAGCAGCTAGTCGTCGTGACATAAAGTTACTCTCCAGCCCCCAGATCGTCCCTGCAAAAAAATTTCGGATCGGAGCGTCGTTGGATGATTGGCAAGCCATTGTAGGGTTTGCTCGGAACTATATCTCATAAATACTTTTTCGCCAATATTTCAGCAATTTGGACGCTATTTAGAGCCGCGCCCTTACGAATGTTATCCGCCACTATCCACAGGTCGATACCACGCGGGTGGGTAAAGTCTTCTCGCACCCTGCCGACGAACACCGCGTCCTTGCCGGAGGCATCGAACACGGGGGTCGGATAGCGGCCCGTGGCGACGCCATCTAGCAGCTTGACACCCGGCGCCTTGCGCAGGAGTTTGCAGACCTCCGCTGGCGAAATCTTCTCACGAGTCTCGATGTGCACGGCCTCTGAGTGGCCGTAAAAGACCGGCACACGCACCGCCGTCGCATTGACACCAATATGCTCGTCACCAAGAATTTTTTGCGTCTCCCAGTGCATTTTCATTTCTTCCCGCGTATAGCGGTTGTCCTGAAAGTCGTCGATATGGGGAATAACGTTGAATGCAATCTGCCGCGTCTTGCCCTTGAGTTCGAGTCGGCGGCCATTCAGGAGCTTGGCCGACTGATGCACCATGTCCTCCACGAGTTCCCGTCCGGCGCCGGATGCCGCCTGGTAAGTCGCGACGTTAATGCGCTCGATGCCCACGGCGTCGTAGATGGGCTTGAGGGCAACAAGCATCTGAATGGTCGAACAATTCGGGTTGGCGATGATGCCTTTTTTGCGAAATCCCTCGATTGCTTCGGGATTGACCTCCGGAACCACCAGCGGCACATCGGCATCACGCCTGAAGTGCGACGTATTGTCGATTACGACGCAGCCGGCAGCTGCAGCCCGCGGCGCATGCTCCGCCGAGACTGCCGCGCCGGCAGAAAACAGCGCGATATCGACCTGGCTGAAGTCAAAGTCGGCAAGCTCCTGCGTGTGCAGCTCCTCGTCGCCGAACTCAACGGCGCGGCCTATCGATCGCTCGCTGGCGACGGGAAAAACCCTGCCCAGCGGAAATTCGCGCTCGGCCAGGATCTCGAGCATGGCTTTTCCGACCAGCCCGGTTGCGCCGACCACGGCGACATTGAAAGTTTTCGACATAGTTGTATGGGTTTTTTGAAAATTAATTGCGATTCATGAAGGATCAGCCCGGAATGACCGGCACTGCAGAGTCGACATCCGCGTTTTGTCCGCGGTGCCGAAGGTAATGGTCCATGAGGACAAGCGCAACCATCGCCTCGGCAATCGGCGTGGCGCGCAGCCCGACACAGGGGTCATGACGACCTTTGGTGACGATTTCGGTTGCCTGTCCCGACTTGTCCACCGTAGTCCCGGGAATGCTGATGCTCGACGTCGGCTTCAGCGCAATACTCGCAAGGATGCCCTGCCCCGAGGATATGCCACCCAGCGTGCCGCCGGCGTTGTTATGGCTGAAGCCGTCAGGGCTGATTTCGTCCCGGTGTTCCGAGCCCTTTTGCGATACCGCCGCAAAGCCTGCGCCAAATTCCACGCCCTTGACGGCATTGATGCTCATCAAGCCATGCGCAAGGTCGGCCTCGAGCTTGTCAAAAACCGGCTCGCCGAGACCGGGCGGCACATTGCTCGCCAGTACGCTGATTCGGGCACCGATCGAATCCCCTTCGCGGCGCAGTGCATCCATGAACGATTCCAGTTCTCCGATCTTGGCCGGGTCCGCGCAGAAAAATGGATTGTGATCGACGATGGACAGGTCTTTCGCCTCCAGGCGAATCGGGCCCAGCTGCGACAGGTAACCCGAGATCTCAACGCCCA
>DATCZF010000264.1:0-2824 GCA_036526055.1 Woeseiaceae bacterium | reverse complement strand
ATTCACGATTCCATCAGTGGCCTGGATGAACGCAACCGCAAACACTTTCAGTACGCGCTCTTGCTCGGCATCGCCTATGGCGCAACCATTGGCGGCATGGCGACGCTGGTTGGCACGGCGCCCAACGCGATGCTGGCCGCGTTCATGGCGGACAATTACAACGTTACTATCGATTTTTCCCGCTGGATGCTCGTGGGTGTGCCGCTTAGCATCACGATGCTGCCGCTGGCCTGGGTCACGCTGGTTTACTGGGTCTTTCCGGTCGATTTCAAGACTTCCGGCGAAGGCAAACGCCTGCTGCACTCGATGAAGGAGGCGATGGGACCGACGACCATCCCGGAACGGCGCGTCGGGTGGATTTTTCTCGTCGTGTGCTGCCTCTGGCTGTTTCGGCCGTTGCTGCTGAAATTCGAAGCGCTCGCGGGCCTCGATGATTCCGGTATTGCCATGGCAGGCGCGATCGCCATGTTCCTGGTGCCTAGCGGCGATCGCGACGACCCGTTCCTGCTGCGCTGGGAAAAAGCTGCCGAATTGCCGTGGGGAATCCTGGTGCTGTTTGGTGGCGGACTGGCGCTTGCGGGCGCGGTTTCGCAGACCGGGCTGGCCAACTGGATCGGCAGCAGCCTGCAGGCCGTCGGCACCCTGCCCATCGCGGTGCTCGTCATGCTGGCCGCGACGCTGATCATCTTTCTGACCGAACTGACCAGCAACATCGCAACGACGGCCACCTTTTTGCCGATCGTCGCCGCCGTCGCCATCGGTGCGGGTGCGGATCCCGTTTACCTGACGGTTCCGGTTACCCTCGCCGCCAGCTGCGCTTTCATGTTGCCGGTCGCTACACCACCGAATGCGATCGTCTTCGGTTCCGGACTGCTGACCATTCCGAACATGGTGCGCGCCGGCATCGCGTTGAACCTGATCGGCATCGTCCTGGTTTCGCTGGTGGGGCTATACCTGGCGCCACGCATTTTTTGATTGGGGAGATTCTCAAGTGACGGACAGTTACCCGGTAAGCGCCGCAAACAAGGTCAGGCAGCTTCGCGAAAAAGCCAGTTACGACCGCGCCACGGTGCATGCCATTCTGGATGCGGGTCTCGTCGTGCACGCGGCGTTTAACCAGGACGGCGATCCTGTGGTTGTGCCGATGATTTACGGTCGAGATGGCGAAACCCTGTACTTGCATGGCGCGCGCAAGGCGCGCGTCATCAGGATGCTTGAGTCATCGCCACGCTGCTGCCTCAATGTCACGCTGATCGATGGCCTGGTGCTTGCCAGGTCGGCATTCAACTCTTCCATGCAATACCGCTCGGTGACGGTGTTCGGCGCACCGCAGCTGGTCGAAGACCCGGCCGAAAAGCTGCATGCGCTCAAAGTCATCAGCGAACACTCATTGCCGGGGCGCTGGGACGAGTTGCGGGACTCTCACGACAAGGAAGTCAAGATGACTGGCGTTATCGCCGTCAAAATAGACGCGGCGTCTGCGAAGGTTTCGAATAAGGATCCGGAGGACGAGCCGGAGGACTATGGCATCGACATCTGGGCGGGAGTAATTCCTGTCACGACGCAGCTGGGCTCGCCCGTTGATGATTCGAAACTGCGACCGGGACTCACGCCATCGGCTGTCGTCACCAGGCTGGCGGGCCGCGTCGTCTAGGCGGCGGCAGCTTTGCCCTGCTGTTTCTTGTCCGCTCCGTGAGCATGCGCCGCAATCATCGCTGACAGTTCATCCAGCAACGGTAACGGCAGGTCGTGCCCCATGCCCTCGATGATTTCGAGCCTGGCACCGGGAATGCACGCAGCGGTGTGGATACCCCCCTCGACAGGAATAAGGCAATCGTCATCGCCGTGGATCACGAGCGTTGGCACGGCAATTTTCTGCAGCCGCTCGACCCGGCTGTCGTCGGCCAGGATTGCCGCAAGCTGGCGCAGAAACCCCTGCGGGTAATAGCTGCGCTCAACCGCCCTGGTGACCATCTCGCGCATTTGTGCATCGCTGCGCGGATACTTGCTGCTGCCAATGATGTAAAAGAGCTTCATCAGGCGCTCGATTTCTGCGGCTTTGCCCTTACCGCGCGAGCGGCGTCCCAGCACAGCCCGCCGCACCCGCCATCTTGGCCCCGGCAATTTGCGATCACCGCTGGTCGACATGATCGAGGTCAGCGAGCGAACCCGCTCACCGGCGCTGGCAGCAATATTTTGCGCGATCATGCCACCCATGGACGCCCCGACCAGGTGCGCGCTTCGAATATCGAGCGCATCCATGATCCCGAGGGTGTCCTGCGCCATATCCACGATGCTGTACGGCGCCCTGAATGGCCGACCCAACAGCTGCGACAGGAAAAACTGGCCCATGCCCGGCGCCTTTCGGTCATGCAGTTTTCCGGACAGGCCAATGTCCCGGTTATCAAAGCGAATCACTCGAAAACCCGCGTTCACCAGGGCTTCGCAAAACGGCATCGGCCAGGCCGTCATCTGTAGCGACAGGCCCATGATCAGGATGAGCGGTGGTGATTCGGGATCACCAAACTCCTCATATTCAAACTCAAGGCCGTTGGCCGATACTCTTCCCATGACGCTTACCCGTAGTTGCTGACTGGCCTGGTAAACCGAATTTCAACAAATGATAGCACTCGGCCGCTAGCTGCGTTCAGCGAATGGGAACCATGGAAAAGCTGCCAGGGCCTTGTGCATGCTGGCACAGCTCGGCGAGTCGTATTACAGTGCGTAGCCTGTTTGCCGTTCTTTTCCAACAAACCAAGGAGAGTAAATTGTCCGGTACCAACAACAATGTCCAGGTTCGGCTTGCGAGCAGGCCCCGCGGTAA
>DATCZF010000263.1:0-7482 GCA_036526055.1 Woeseiaceae bacterium | reverse complement strand
CCGAAGCCGCCCGGCAGGGCGATGAATCCGTCTGACAGGTCAGCCATCAGTGCTTTGCGCGCGTGCATGGAATCAACGACGTGCAAACGGCTCAGGCCGGAATGGGCGACTTCCTTCTCGACGAGCGCCTTGGGAATAACGCCGATTGCCTCGCCGCCGTGCGCCAGAACGGCGTTGGCCAGCACACCCATAATGCCTTTGTCGGATCCCCCGTAAACAAGTCCTATTGCGCGGCTTACCAGTACGGCGGCAAGTTGCTCTGCCGCCTTCGCATAGGCATCACTGTTGCCGAGATTCGATCCGCAGTAAACGCAAACTCGCTTCATCGCCGGCGCGATCAGCTTTGCTCAACGGTCCCCGCCCGCACACGCTCGAGTACCTCGTGCACCTGGGGTCGCGCGACTGCCATCTCTTCGGGGGTCAGCGCATCGAGTTCATGGGGAAACACCAGCCACTCGGCGGTTTCCTTGAGGAAATAATCCGGCACCAGGTCCGTCTCGTTGCGCTCCGGCTTGAACCAGGGCACCGCAATCCTGACGTCTTCCGGCATGTTGCCGCGGGCTTTCTTGCGCAGTTCTTCGATAACGGCGGCAATCGTGTGGCCGGTATCAAAAACATCATCGACAATCAGCACACGGTCGTCATAACAGATTTTCTTGATGATGTAGTTCAGACCATGCACCTGCACCTTGCCGCGCTGGTCGACGCCGCTGTAGGACGACGTGCGAATCGCTATGTGATCGGAATCGAAGCCGCAATAGGCAAGGATTTCCTGCACCGCCATGCCGACGGGCGTGCCACCGCGCCAGATCGCGATGATCATGGTTGGCCGAAAACCGCTTTGCATGACCTTGAGCCCGAGGCGTAATGAATCCTCGAGCAACTCCTGTGCTGTGATAACAATCTTGTTCATCAAATTCTCTTGCTGACCCGGTGCTTGATCTGTCGTTATAATGAGTCGCCTCAATACTACAGCAGACAAGCTCTCACTGAGAATAATATGGGCAGAAGATTTATCGCAGCCAACGATTTGCTGCTCGATTCATTCAAACTCGCCGCCAGCATCTACGAGGCCGGCTTTCGGCCTGATTTCCTGGTGGGCTTGTGGCGTGGTGGCAGCGCCGTTGGCATTGCAGTGCAGGAAGGCCTCGACCATTTTGGTGTTCCCACCGATCATATTGCGATTCGAACGTCGTATTCGGGCCGGCACAAATATGACGAGATGGTCGACAAGGCGGATACCATTCGTGTTCATGGCCTGCAGTACCTGCTGGAAAATCTCTGCGCCCAGCATTCATTGCTGATCGTCGATGACGTCTATAGCACGGGGTCCAGCGTCGCGGCCGTGATCAGTCAACTGGCGCAAAAAACGCGCCGTAACATGCCGCAGGACATTCGCATTGCATCCGTCTGGTACCGGCCATCGACGCGCACCAGAAGAATCCCGGACTACTTTATTCACGAGACCGAAGACTGGCTCGTCCTGCCCTATGAATTGTCCGGCCTGTCCCTCGAGGAAATTGCCGCTCACAAACCCGAAATGGCCGGTCTCGTCGATGATGTTCGGCCATTGCTTGCCGTCCGCGACAAGGCGAGCGATTAACCGGGCAGCCCGAACCCGGCGCCCCGTATGAGCAACGAGCGCCCACCAGAAATCATCCTGCGCGAAATTTTCGTCGCCGCTGTCGAACATGCCAGTCCGGACGCCTGCCTGCCAGCGGCACTTCCGGCAGCGCCGTCTGGCCAGACAATCGTCGTTGGCGCCGGCAAGGCTGCCGCAGCGATGGCCCGCGTCGTCGAAGCACACTGCAACGCGCCGCTGCGCGGCTGCGTGGTGACCGCTTATGGCCATGGCCAGCCATGCAGGGCTATCACGGTGCTCGAGGCCGGCCATCCGTCACCGAATGAAGCCAGCGTGCAGGCGGCCCGCCAGGTACTGGCGCAGGTCGACGGTCTCGGCCCGCAGGACCTGGTGCTCTGCCTGCTATCCGGCGGCGGCTCTGCGCTGCTGGCGTTACCGGCGGCAGGAATAACGCTCGCGGACAAGCAGGACGTGAGTCGCCAGCTTTTGCGCAGCGGCGCCAACATTCATGAAATCAACTGTGTGCGCAAACACCTGTCAGCCATCAAGGGCGGGCGCCTGGCGACTGCCTGCTCGCCGGCAACGGTAGTGACGCTGGCCATTTCGGACGTTGACGATGATGATCCCGCGGTGATCGCCTCGGGACCCACCGTTGCGGACACCTCGACGGCAGCCGAAGCGCAGCAGGTTCTCGATCGCTACGGAATCACGACGCCCGCCGCGGTCCGCCGGCACCTTGCCTCGGCAAGCGCGGCAACCGTTAAACCCGGCGATGCGCGGCTGGACAGGAATGTTTACAAGGTCATCGCCAGCCCTGCCACTGCCCTGCGCGCCGCGGCGACGGCCGCGGAAAGTATGGGGCTGCAGGCCAGGTCGCTCGGGCTGCTGAATGGCGAAGCGCGGATGCTCGGTGCGCGCCACGCGCGCCTGGCCCGCGAAGTGGCGCGCGAATTGCGTCCCGGCGACCGGCCCGTCGTGCTGCTGTCCGGCGGCGAGACCACGGTAACGGTAAAAGGCTCGGGCCATGGCGGCCGGAATAGCGAATACGCGCTGGCGCTCGCCATCGGGCTGCAGGGCAACGACCAGGTTTTTGTCCTCGCCGCCGACACCGACGGCATCGACGGCAGCGGTACCAACGCCGGCTGCGGCGTTTACCCGGATTCGCTGCAACGCGCCCGGCAAGCCGGCATCGATCCGGCGGCGGCGTTACTCAACAATGACTCCGGCGGTTTCTTTGCCAGCCTCGACAACCTGCTGGTCACGGGCCCCACGCGCACCAACGTCAATGACTTTCGAGCACTCTACATTCGCCCGCCGGCAAGCTGATCAAAGCGATACGGCGATAAACAGCGCACAGGCCAGCAGTGCCGCGATGACGGCGTACGGTAGCTGCGTCAGCGCGTGTTCCATGACGCTCAGGCCGCAACTCTGTGCGGACAGCACCGTCGCATCACTGTAGAAACACGCGTGGCTGCCGAATGAACTCGCCGATAACATCGCGCCGATGATGATCGGCAAATCGACGCCGACCGCCAGCCCCAGCGGCACCATGATCGGGATCGCGATGGCGAAAATACCCCACGAGGACCCCGTCGCAAAGGACACCATGGCCATCGTCAAAAAGGCGATAACCGGGAACATCAACGGCGTCATGTAGGGCGTTACCGACTCGATCACATAGGTGGGCAAGCCGATCTGGTCATTCACCTCTTTGAACATGAACGCGACCACCACGATGGCCAGCGGTGGCAGCATGACGCGAAACCCTTCCAGCACCGCATCCAGCGACGCATGGAAAGAAATCAGGCGCTTGAAGACCATGTAGGGAATGGTCACGATCAGTGCAACGATTGCCCCTTCAAGCACGTCAGTGTCCGGATTGTTGTCGGAAATGAAGTACACGGAGGCGCCGATCAATATCAGCATGGGCACCAGGAAAT
The DNA here is from genome assembly GCA_036526055.1 of Woeseiaceae bacterium. Classification (GTDB taxonomy): domain Bacteria; phylum Pseudomonadota; class Gammaproteobacteria; order Steroidobacterales; family Woeseiaceae; genus JAHEFE01. Next base: position 3,960 of record DATCZF010000263.1, on the reverse strand, counting down.
CCCAGACGCCGGTCGCTTCGTCGGCTGACGGCTCGGCATCGTCGCCGATGGACGGTGTCGGTTCGAGCGCCATGATGCCCTGGGCCGCCTTGGCTTCGGCTTTCTTCATCAGCCCCAGCAGCGGAAAGCGGCCGGTTGCCACCAGCGGTACCAGCAGCAACGCCACGATCGGGTAAAACATGTAGGGAATGCCGGAGATGTAGGCGGCCAGTCCCTGCCCGTTCGGTACCAGGTCTTCCGATTCGAGAACGCCGGCAAAAAACACGGCCCACGTAGAAATTGGCACCAGGACGCAAGTCGGCGCGGCCGTCGAGTCGACGATGTAAGACAGCATGCCGCGCGACACCTTGTACTTGTCGGTGACCTTTTTGACGGATGCACCGATGGCGATGGCATTCAGGTAGTCGTCGATGAACAGCAGGATGCCGAGGAACCAGGTCGCGATGAGTGACTTGTTGCGCGTGTCGGCCAGCCTGATCATCGAGCGGGCAAAACCGAGTGCGGCACCGGTACGAATCAGGATGTAGATCAGGCTGCCGAACAAGCCGCACACGAGAATCACCCAGGCAATTTCGTACAGCATCATTTGCGACTTGGCGACTGTCGCAAGATTCACAACGATGCTCGAGGGATCAATCATGAACAGGCCGACCACGACGCCCAGAAGAAGCGACAGTATCGGTCGATGGGTAATCAGGGCACAGGTGATGACGCAGGCCGTCGGCAGCAGGGTCAGAATTCCAAAGTTTTCCATGGTCCGAAATTATCTCCGGTTAATGCTCTGCCCAGCCAGGCAGTTAACGGCCGGCATCGTGCGCCAGCTCCCCCATCAGGTATGTTTTGCTGATGCTTCTGTCGTCGCCGAGCATCATTAACACAAAAAATGTATCGGCAATACTTTTTGTCGCCGCCAGGCGGCGTTCAATTAACGGCGTGGCATCTTTGCGCAACACGACGAAGTCGGCCTCCTTGCCCACCGCGAAATTGCCGACGCGATCGTCCAGGTAAAGCGCCCGCGCCCCGCCGAGCGTCGCCAGGTACAGCGCCTTGAACGGCGACATCGGCTGATGCTCCAGGTGCAGCACTTTGTAGGCTTCGTTCATCGTGTTGAGCATGCTGAGACTCGTGCCGGCGCCGACGTCCGTGCCGAGCCCGGTGCGAATACCATGCTGCTCGGCCCGCTCAAGATTGAACAGGCCGCTTCCCAAGAACAGGTTGGACGAAGGACAGAACGCCATCGCTGCGCCTTTTTGCGCCATGCGCTCCCGGTCGGTGCTGTCGAGGTGCAGGCAATGCGCAAATACCGAGCGGTTGCGAACCAGCCCGTGGTGGTCATAGACGTCCAGGTAGCTGCGGCGATCCGGAAACAGCGTCCTCACCAGGCTGACTTCCTCGGCATTCTCGGCGAGGTGGGTGTGCACGTAGCAATCAGGATATTCAGCGGCCAGTCTTCCGGCTGCCGCCAGCTGTTCGTCGCTCGAACTGGCGGCAAAACGCGGCGTGATCGCATATGACAGCCTGCCGCGGTTGTGCCATTTCTGCAGCAGCGCCCGGCTGTCGGCGTACGCTGACTCCGGGTCGTCACTGAGGTCTGCCGGGCAGTTTCGATCCATCAGCACCTTGCCTGACAGGATGCGCATGTTGCGCTCCAGCGCGTCCGCAAACAGCGCATCGACGGACTGCGGGTGCACGGTTGCAAATACCAGCGCCGTGGTCGTGCCGTTACGCAGCAGCTCGGACAGGAAGAACTGCGCCGCCGGCACGGCATGCGCCGCATCCGCAAAGGCGCGCTCGGCCGGGTACGCATAGGTCTCGAGCCAGTCCAGCAGTTTCGAACCATAGGCCGCAATCATGTCGAGCTGCGGGTAGTGCACGTGGGTATCGACAAAACCGGGCACTACGAGGTGCCCGCTGTAGTCAGCCAGCGGCACGTCTTTCGGCAGCGTGGCAAGCAGCTGCTTCGCGGTCCCGATCGCGGCCACACGGCCCTCTTCCACGACAAGAATGCCGTCGTCGATATATTCGACCGACGCCGTATCAATCGCATTGCCGGGGTCGTCGAGGCAATGGATCAGGGATGCGCGAAACGCTCGCCGCTTCGCGGTCATGAGCCCGCCTCCAGCATGCATGGCCTCACCAGGTCGACCTGGTCGCAGTTCGCGCCCTCGCCCAGGCGATCGATGACCAGGAATTTCTGGCCCTCGGCCAGCGCAATCAGGGGCATGTGCCAGGTTCCCCGCCGGTAGTTGATGCCCTGCCGGCCGTTGGACCGGAACGCGCGTATCGCGCGCTCGTCCAGCGCAGCGCCGGGCGGTGCAACGACGACAATAAATTCGAACTCCTGCAGCGGAATGAACGCCTGGCTGCCGAGCGGGTGACGCTCCATCATCAACACCCTCATCGGCAGCGTGCTCGGCGTATTGCAACGGGCGATGCTGACGCTGACCCGACCGGGCGGCTCCGCTGCCATGTCGAGGCCAACCAGGTCGTCGAAGCGCGCGAAGCGCGACTCGTTCATGCCCGCGTCACTCGTCTCGCCCGCCTCCACAACGTCACCGAAAGGTGCAAATGCGCTCGCCGTCAGCGGCTCCGGCCTGAGGGTTCGCTCGCTCATGATGCAGCGGCCTCCTGCGCGATACGGCCGCACAGCCGCAGGCGGCTGACCCCGCCGTCCGGATAGATCGACAGGCGCACGTGGGTTACGGGGCCGAGCCTGGCAAGCTCGTTCCGGAAATAATGTTGCCGGTCCATGCCGAGCCTGGTTTCGGCTAACAGCACCGGCCATTTTTCACTGGCACGCGCCAATTCATCCGGCGCGCCCGGCGCGCTGACGAAGGCAGCCTGCAGCGATGCCCTGTCGGGGTAATTGCCCTTGAAATGCACCGTATCGATTTCGACCTCGTCGATCACTCCCGCATGCCCCAGGGCAAGCACAACCCAGTCGTTCCCCGCGGTCCTGCGGCGCGCCGTCTCCCAGCCATCACCCATGCTGATACCACGACCCGACAGGTTCAGGTTGTGCATGCTGCCAAAGTGCTCATCACTGCAAATCAGCGCTCTGCCACCATTCTCGATGGCAAAGAGATCAAGCGTCTGTGCCGTATCGATACTGCTCCAGTCAGGTCGAACTTCGCCATAGATGCGCAGCCGCGCCACACCGCCATCCGGGTAGATGTGCAAACGCAGGTGCGTGACGGGTGATTGCGAATTGGCCACAAAATAATTGTGCGAATTGCCCTGCAATGCCTGCCTGGAAAGCAGCTCTTCCCAGTGAACGTCATCACCGGGGACTTCCTCGTCACTGACACAGGCATCGATTGACGCGAACGGCGGATAATTGCCCGTGAAATAGGCCGTGTTGATATCGACACCGTGAATCAGCCCGGGAATCCCCAGCCGCACGATGCAGTAATCATGGCCGGGTCCGCGCTTGCGGCGGCTTTCCCAGCCGTCCATCCACTTGCCGTTGTCGTCGTATTTATCCGCAACAAAGACTGGCGGCTCCGGGTTGATGAGTCGTTCCTTGGGCGCAAAAAAATCGTCGGTGGCGTACACGACCCGCGTGCCGAGTCGCCGTTGTTCCAGCCTGACCCATTGTCGAAACGGATTGTCCTTCGCTTCTGCCATGCTGATCACTCTCGTGTTAGCCGCTCGTTCCCGGCAATTGCTTCGAGCCGAAACTGCGCAATCTTGTGAATTTCCCCGAGCGCGGTTGCAAACTCCTCGTCGTAGTCGTTATCAACCCGCGCAGCAAACGCCGCAAGGATTTCATGCCGGTTACTGCCCTTCACCGCCATGATAAACGGAAAGCCGAAGCGCGCCCGGTATCTCGCATTGAACTCTGCAAAGCGGGCGAATTCTTCCGCACTGCATTGATCGATCCCCGCACCGGCCTGTTCCGCCGTCGATGCCGCAGTCAGTTCACCGCTCACCGCAGCCCGCCCCGCCAGGTCGGGATGC
>DATCZF010000262.1:0-8290 GCA_036526055.1 Woeseiaceae bacterium | reverse complement strand
AAACTGCGCAATCTTGTGAATTTCCCCGAGCGCGGCTGCAAACTCCTCGTCGTAGTCGTTATCGACCCGCGCAGCAAACGCCGCAAGGATTTCATGCCGGTTACTGCCCTTCACCGCCATGATAAACGGAAAGCCGAAGCGCGCCCGGTATCTCGCATTGAATTCTGCAAAGCGGGCGAATTCTTCCTCACTGCATTGATCGATCCCGGCGCCAGCCTGTTCCGCCGTCGATGCCGCGGTCAGTTCGCCGCTCACCGCAGCCCGCCCCGCCAGGTCGGGATGCGCCTTGATCAGTTGCAGCTTGCGCTCATGGCTTGCAGCGTTCACCTGGCGCGCAAATGCCCGCGCGAGCCAGCCGGCTTCCAGGCTCTGCACGCCCTCACGATAGGCCTGGCGAGCCACCCATGGCGAATGTTCGTAAACGCCGCCATAGATCTCGACGAACGTCGCCTCATCGATGTCTTTTACTGTTGGCAAGACGGTTTCTCGTAACGGCTCAACCCGGCTGTGCCGGGTGCATTTCACGCCAGTGCGTGGCGATATCGACCCGCCGCGTCACCCAGACGTCATGTTTGTTCAACACGTAGTCGAGGAATCGCTGCACGGCGGCGCTGCGTCCCGGGCGCCCCGCCAGGCGGCAGTGCAAGCCGACCGACATCATGCGCGGGCGCTGACTGCCCTCGGCATAGAGGCTGTCAAAAGTATCGCGCAAATAGCTGTAGAACTGGTCGCCGCAATTGAATCCCTGCGCGGTCGCAAAGCGCATGTCGTTCGCATCCAGCGTATACGGAACCATGAGTTGCGGCGTGGCAAAGCGGTAATCCCAGTAGGGCAGATCGTCGGCGTAGCTGTCCGCGTTGTAGAGGAAGTTGCCCAGCTCCGCGGCGATCCGATGCGAGTTCTCGCTGCACCGTCCCAGGTACCAGCCGGCAGGCGCCTGGCCGGTGACCTCGGCGTGTATGCGCAACGCCTGAAGCAGGTGTTCGCGCTCGGTCTCCTCGCTAACGTCACGGTAATCGATCCAGCGGTAGCCATGACTGGCAATCTCCCAGTCGGCTTCGCGCATCGCCGCGACGGCTTCCGGGTTGCGCTCGAGCGCCATCGCGACGCCAAACACGGTAACCGGCAGGTCGCGCGCTGTGAACAGACGATACAGGCGCCAGAATCCGGCACGGGATCCGTACTCGTAAAGCGATTCCATGTTCATATGCCGCTGGCCGGCAAACGGCACGGCGCCCACAATCTCGGACAGGAATGCCTCCGACGCCGCATCGCCATGCAAAATACAGTTCTCGCCGCCTTCCTCGTAATTGATGACGAACTGCACGGCGATTCGTGCATCGTTCGGCCAGCCGGCGTGCGGCGGGTTGGCCCCGTAGCCGGGCATATCCCTCGGGTAGTCTGCTTCGCTCATAATCTGTAATTACTCGTCAGTTGCGCGCGCACTGTACCACTCTCCGATGAGCGCACGCTCCGCGTCCGTCATCTCCGTCAGGTTGCCGACCGGCATCCCCCGCAGCACCACTACCTGCTGGTAAATGCGTGTGGCCTCCTTGCGAATCTGCTCGTCGGTTTCCAGCAGTATTCCGGCGGGCGCCGCATTGATGGCCGCGTATTGCGGCCGTGACGCGTGGCAGTTGGCGCAGCGCTCCTGCACAATCGCGCGCACGTCGTCAAAGCTGACCGTGCTTTGCGCGATTTCTTTTTGTGCGGGCGGCGGTGCGATCGCGAACGCAATCAGCAACAGCAGCAGCCCCCCGACAATGACCGGCAAGGGCGATGCTGCGCCCTTGTGGCGAGCCACGAACCAGGCGCGAATGAGCGCGCCGGCCAGGCTGATACCGATCAGGATCAGCCAGTTGAACTCATGCGCATAGGTCATCGCAAAATGATGACTCATCATGATGAAGAGCACCGGCAGCGTGAAATAGGTGTTATGCACGGAACGCTGTTTTGCCTTGATCCCCGGCGCCGGATCCGGAATGCGGCCCGCCTCGCACGCCGCCACCATCGCTTTTTGCCCGGGAATGATGACGAAAAACACGTTGGCCGCCATGATCGTTCCCAGCAGCGCGCCAAAGTGCATGTACGCGCCGCGGCCGCTGAACGTCTCGCATAGCCACCAGGCAAGAACGGCCAGGCCCAGGAACAACGCGCCGGCAAGCAGGCCGTCATGCCTGCCAAGCGGCGAGCGGCACAGCAGGTCGTAGACGAACCAGCCGACCACGATCGTGCCGGCGCCGAGCACCACCGCATCCAGCTGGCTGATTGGCGCTATGTCGCGGTCGATCAGGTAAACCTCGGCGCCATACCAGTAGATGAGCGCCAGCAGAAAAATGCCGGACAGCCAGGTCGTGTAGGCCTCCCACTTGAACCAGTGCAGGACCGCGGGCATTTGCGGCGGCGCCACCTTGAACTTGCGCGCGTGATAGAACCCGCCGCCATGCACCGACCACACTTCCCCACCCACGCCTTCTTCATCGTCCCGGGGATTCGCAGGCGGCAGCAAATGATTATCCAGCCAGACGAAATAGAAAGAGGCGCCGATCCATGCGACACCGGCAATGACATGCAGCCAGCGACCCAGCAGATTCAGCCAATCGAATACGTATGCCTCCACGGTCTCCCCCTGTCGATTACTTGCCGACCAGCTTCAGTTCGCGGTCGGCGCGACCGCGTTCCGCCAGCCTTTGCTGCCGCGCTGATTGAATGCAAAGCAGTTCCGCGGCGACGGCAATCGCGATTTCCGGCGGCTTTTTGCCGCGTATTCCCGCAACACCTACCGGACAGGTCAGGCGTTCAGGATCAAAACGATCCCCGAGCACCGCCCGCAGACGCTTTTCGAAGCGGTTGCGTTTGGAGCGGGAGCCGATCAATCCGCAATATGCGAAATCGTTTCGCGCAAGAATCTCTTCGCACAGGGCGAGGTCCAGCGGATGGCTGTGCGTCATTACCAGGAAACTGGCGCCGGACGGCATATCCCTGACCAGCGGCACCGGGTCACTGACCGGCAATGCCCTGACATTGGCGGGCAGGTTGGCCGGCAGCAGCCCGGCACGGCTGTCTATCCAGTACACCGTGCAGTCCAGCCCGGCCAGGACGCTGACCAGCGCCGAACCCACGTGCCCGGCACCGAACAGCACGACATCAAACGGCATGGGACGCAGCGGTTCCAGCAGCACGTCGACCGGCCGGTCCGTGCCAATTTTGCGGCAGGCTGCCGGCGAGCTCGTCGCAAGCAGCTCGTTCACCGCAGCATCGAGCGCCGCATTCCCCGACGGTACACCGACGCTGACAACCGTGGTTGCCGGCTCGCCATCGAGCGTAGTGGCAAGCACAGTGGCGGCGGGGTTCGCGCTGCCATGCAGTAACTGTGCGACCCAGCCGCCTGGTTGCCGACCGACATGATCGAACAGCACCTCGACCACACCGCCACAGCACTGCCCGCATTCCGGGCCGAGCGGAAAGCTTCGCAGCTGTGGCCGGGTATCGCCCTGCGGGTCACGCAGCATTTCCGCTGCGCGTTGAATGCAGCGGAATTCCAGCTGTCCGCCACCGATCGACCCGGAAGTGTCCGCCGCCGTAACGATCATCCTGGCGCCAACCTCACGCGGCGCCGAACCGCGCACGCGGGCAACCGTCACGATGACGCAGGGCTCGCGATTCGCCGCGAGATCCTTCAGCCTGTCCAGCCAGGCGACGCTCATTCTGCCGTCCCTTCGCCGCCGGCGCGCTGCAAGGCCGTGACGGCACGCAGAACGGATTCGGGCGTTGCGGGCGCATCCAGCGCCACGCGTTGCCGGTAGTCTGCAGCGGCCGCAACGGCGTCACGAATGGCGTGAAATACGCTGATGGCGAGCATCAGCGGTGGCTCGCCGACAGCCTTCGAGCGGTAAATCGTATCCTCGTCATTGCCTGCAGACTCCAGCATCGACACGCGAAAATCGCTGGGCAGATCCGAGGACACCGGAATCTTGTAAGTGGATGGCGCATGGGTCTGCAGTTCGCCTGCGGCGTTCCAGTACAGCTCTTCGCTCGTGAGCCAGCCGGCGCCCTGCACGAAGCCACCCTCGATCTGGCCGAGGTCGATCGCCGGATTCAGGGACTTGCCGCAGTCGTGCAAAATATCCACGCGCAGTATGCGGTGTTCGCCGGTCAGCGTATCGATCAGCACTTCGGACACCGCCGCACCATAGGCGAAATAAAAAAATGGCCGGCCGCTAAAGGTCTTGCGGTCGTAATTGATTTTCGGCGTGCGATAAAAGCCGGTCGCCGAGAGCGACGTGCGCGCGAACCAGGCCTTGTGCACGAGTTCTGCGAAAGACAACTCGCGATCGCCAACCCTGACGCGATTGTTCTGAAAGACGACGTCATCCGCCCTGACCGAGAAATGCTCCGCGGCAAACTGTGTCAGGCGCTGCTTGATGGTCGCTGCCGCCTGCTGCGCGGCTTTGCCGTTCAGGTCCGAGCCGCTCGATGCCGCCGTTGCCGACGCGTTCGGCACCTTGCTCGTGTCCGACGCCGTGATCTTTATTCGGTCGACGTCAATTTGCAGTTCCTCGGCAACGACCTGCGCAACCTTGGTAAACAGGCCCTGGCCCATCTCGGTACCGCCGTGATTGAGGTGCACGGTGCCGTCCGTGTAGACATGCAGCAGCGCGCCGGCCTGGTTGAGGTGCGTTGCCGTGAAGGAAATGCCGAACTTCACCGGCGTCAGCGCGATTCCTTTCTTGAGAATGCTGCTGCCGGCGTTGAACTCGCGCACCGCGGCACGGCGCGCCCGATAATCCGAGCCGGTTTCGAGCTGATCGACGATTTCATGAATGATGTTATCCGTCACCGTCTGCTGGTAAGGCGTTACGTTGCGCTCTTCGATGCCGTAGAAATTGCACCGCCGAACCTCCAGGGGGTCCTTGCCCAGGCGTACTGCGATTTCGTCGATAACATGCTCGATCGCAAACATTCCCTGCGGCCCGCCGAAACCGCGAAATGCCGTATTCGACACGGTATTTGTCTTGCAGCGATGGGAAACGATCGTGACGTTTTCCAGGAAATAGGCGTTGTCGGCATGAAACATCGTGCGATCGTTGATCGCGCCGGAAAGGTCCGCTGACATGCCGCAGCGCGAGGCAAAAACGAACTCGATGCCGTCGATGCGCCCGTCATTGTCAAAACCGACGTCGTAGTCGATGACGAAATCATGGCGCTTGCCCGTCATGATCATGTCGTCGTCACGATCCAGGCGGAGTTTTGCGGGCCGCCCTGTCTTCTGTGCCACCAGGGACGCCAGGCAGGCAATCAGCGCCGGCTGGCTCTCCTTGCCGCCAAAGGCGCCACCCATGCGGCGGCATTCGACCACCACGTCCTTGTTGCGTTTGCCGGTCGCGGCGGCGATGGCATGCTGCACTTCGCCCGGATGCTGGGTCGAACTGTAAACGTACAGGTCGCCCGCCTCGCGCGGCACCGCCATCGCCACGTGGCCCTCCAGGTAAAACTGGTCCTGGCCGCCGAGCCTGACGCGGCCCGCCAGGCGGTTAGCCGCCCCGGCAAGCGCCGCAGCGCTGTCGCCACGCCGCAGCGTCTCTGAGGGCAACACAAACGAGCCCTTCGCCACGGCCGTCTCCGGATCAAGAATGGCCTCGCGCTCCCGATATTCGACGATCGCCAGTCGCGCCGCCCTGCGTGCCTGATCCACGGTCTCGGCGGCGACCGCAAAGATCGCATGGCCAACGTATTGCACCAGCCCGGGCGCCAGGATCGGGTCATCGTCGAGGACCGGGCCAAAATTGTTTTTTCCCGGAATGTCGGCCGCGACGAGCACGTCGACGACACCGTCCGCCGCCAGCACCGGGGACAGGTCCAGCCGCACGATGTCGGCATGCGCCCGCGAACTCAGGCCGACCGCGATGTGCAACAGTCCGCGAGGCTCCGGCAGATCGTCGGTGTAATGGGCGCCACCGCTGACATGCAACCGTGCACTGTCGTGCGGCAGGGCGCTGCCGACGGCGCCAAGAATTGCGCTCCGCTGTCCTTTACCCTCAGCGCCCATAGTCATACACGCTCACGAATTGTGCGCTCACGCTCGCATGAAAGCGCAACAGCAGGTTCCTGCACACCATGCGCCGGTAAGCGGCGCCGGCACGCATGTCGGAAATTGGCTGAAAATCCTCGTCCAGCAGCTCGCTGGCCGCCTGCACGCCCGCCTCGCTCCAGCCGCCGTTGCGCAGTGCCTCTTCGCAGCGCAAGGCGCGTTTCGGAATCGCCGCCATACCGCCGTAGGCAACTTTGGCTTCCGTGATCCTGGCGCCCTCAACGCGGACAAGAAACGCGGCGCATACCGCGGAAATGTCCTGGTCGAATCGCTTCGACACCTTGTATGTCGCGAAATGGACAGTGCCATGGCGCAAAGGAATGCGAATACTCTCGACAAACTCGCCCTGCTGCAGATCCTTGACCTGGTAGTCCACATACAGGTCCTCGAGCGGAATCTCGCGGCGCACGTCTCCTCGCCGCAGCACGACAGTCGCGCCCAGCACGATGAGTGCCGGCATGGAATCACCGATCGGGGAGCCGTTGGCGACATTGCCGCCCAGCGTTGCGGCGTTGCGTATCGGTGGGGACGCGAAACGCCGCAGCAATTCCTCGAGCTCCGGGTATTCCGCGAGCAGCGCCGGCATCGCATCGCTGATCGTGACCGCCGCGCCGATCTCGAGGTGCGTTTCTCCGCGGCGAATTTCGCGTAACTCGCCGACCTGCCCGGTGTACACCAGGATTTCCGGTCGCTGCATTCGCTTGGTGACCCACAGACCAATATCCGTGCCGCCCGACAAAATGAGGGCCTGCGGCTCCTGCAGCAAAACTGCGGCAAGCTGGTCGGCATTGCGCGGCGCATAGAAATGCCGCTCACCGGCAGACACATGCAGGCAATCGGCGCGTTGCAACTGCTGCAGGCGCGCCGCGAGGCGCCGTTCCTCATCACTGGCTTCCCGCAACGCGGTGGCCGGCTGCCGCAACCAGTCGCCGGGGTCGGTATCCTCGGCGTAGTCATACATGCGCCTGGCAGCATCGATAATCGGCCGGTAGCCGGTGCAACGGCACAGGTTGCCGGCGAGTTCGTCGTCGATATCGCGACGCTCGTGGCGCTCCCGGTTCTTGAAAGCGGCGAAGAGGGTCATGACAAAACCGGGCGTGCAAAAACCACACTGCGACGCATGACAATCGACCATGGCCCGCTGCACCGGATGCAGGCTGTCTGCGTTGCCGAGGCTTTCCACGGTAAACAGCTGCTTGCCATCCAGCGTCGGCAGGAACTGGATGCAGGAGTTCACCGCCTGCAGCCGCAGCCGTCCCGTCGTCGTCGCTTCTGCAAGCACCACGGTACAGGCCCCGCAATCGCCTTCTGCACAACCTTCCTTCGTGCCCGTTCGGCGACGATCTTCCCGCAGGTACTGCAGCAGCGTGCGCGTCGGGTCCACGCCCCGCAGCTCGACCAGTTCGTTATCCAGAAAGAAACGAATAGCGTCGGTACCCTGCTGTGCATTGCCTGAGACTGTCATTACGTCAGCTACCGCGGTAAGTGGAGTAGCTCCAGGGACTGGTGAGAAGCGGCACGTGATAGTGTGTGTCGTCAGCAAGGTTGACGCGTATGACGACTTCACCGAGGAACGGCGACGCCGCGGCGAGTCCGGCCGCAGCGAAATAGGCCCCGACACTGAAAACCAGCTCATAGCAGCCAGGCTGAAAACCGGTTTCATCGAGCAGCGGCGCGTCGGTGCGGCCGTCGGCGTTGGTTACCGACCTGCTGACCTCCTCTCTGCCATCGCCAATCCTGTAGAGCACGATATCAATCCCCGCGCCCGGAACGCCCCGGGCCGTGTCCAGTACATGAGTCGTCAGGCATCCCATTCGCTTTGGCGCTCCTCTATTACGGCGAAACCCAATGGTAGGCCATTAGGCGCGCTTCAGGTAGCCGGGTATACATCCCGCCGAGGCCGGCAAGGCGCCCACGCAGACTCCCCGCGCCTTTATTTGAACACTGCAACTGGACAAAACAGCTCAAATACCTGCAAAAGTCTGGAATTATTTTGCTCAACTGTGCTAGTTTTCAGACGAAGCTGTAACAAAAACAGCCTGTTTCATTTTGTGGGGGGTAATGGAACCATGTCGACTATGAATGTCGTTGCCGATCGAAATACCAGTGGAAGCGCCTTGCGGGCGTCGCGTCTGTTCGTTGTCCTGGCGCTGGCGAGTGGCTTGGCGGCCTGCCAGTCAGCCGACGAGAGTGCCATCA
>DATCZF010000261.1:0-9886 GCA_036526055.1 Woeseiaceae bacterium | reverse complement strand
TACGCTGGCTGGATCAACTGCCGCAGGCGTTCACAGGCGTAGTCGTTGCCAACGAGGTTGCTGACGCGCTGCCGGTGGAACGATTTCGGCGCAGCGGCAATGCAATCGAGCGCTTTAACGTTGCCTGCAGCAACGGCGAATTCACGTGGCAAACGGCACCTGCGCCGAAAGTTCTGCAGGACGCGGTTTTGCGGATCGAGGACTACATCGGGCGGTCGCTGCCGGAGGGTTACGAGTCCGAGGTCTGTTTGCCGCTGCCCGGCTGGATAGAGCAGTTAGCGGATAGTCTGCAAAAGGGATTCATTTTCCTGTTCGATTACGGTTTGCCGCGCCATGAGTATTACGCGCCGGATCGCGCGGCGGGCACGCTGAATTGCCATTACCGGCATCGCGCGCATGACAATCCCCTGATCCTGCCGGGCATCCAGGACATCACCGCCTGGGTGGATTTCACGGCGATCGCGGAAGCCGCTGCCGCTTCGAGCCTGGCCGTTGATGGCTTCGTCAGCCAGGCGCATTTCCTGATCAGCGGCGGGCTGGACCAGGAGCTTGCACACCTCGTTGAGCTCGACGTGCGACAGCAGGTCGAACTTGCCCGCCAGGCCAAGATCCTGACGTTGCCGGGAGAAATGGGCGAGGTATTCAAGTGCATTGGTTTGCGAGCTGGAAACCTGTTAACGCCCGAAGCCTTTGCCTTTGGCGACAGAGCCCATATGCTGTGACGGCTAACATCGATTCAACAAGGATTTAGTTGCATGCTCTGGTTTCAAATTGTCGTTCTCGCCATTTTGCAGGGGCTGACCGAGTTTCTGCCCATTTCCAGTTCCGGGCACCTGATCCTGGTGCCAATTCTTACCGGCTGGGTCGATCAGGGCGTGGCGTTCGATGTCGCCGTACATTTCGGCACGCTGACGGCAGTCATGCTGTACTTCAGGCAGGACCTGGCGAAGCTGTTTGCGGGAGCGGGCCCGCTATTGCGCGGCGATCACAGCGGCGAACAGTCTTCGCTGCTGCTGGCGCTGGCAATCGGCACGATTCCTACGGCATTGCTGGCGCTGGTGATGCATGACTGGATCAGTGAGCACCTGCGCACTGCGGCCATCATCGCGGCGACCACGGCAGGTTTTGGTATTCTCCTCGCTATCGTCGACCGGTATGCGCGCAGACAGAGAATCCTGTCCACGCTGAAGTTGTCCGATGCCGCCGTGATCGGGCTGGCACAGTGCCTGTCGCTGGTTCCCGGCACGTCCCGGTCCGGCATCACGATAACCGCGGGGCGGGCGCTTGGCTTCACCCGTTCCGAGGCGGCGCGTTTTTCCTTCCTGTTGTCGATCCCGATCATTCTGCTGGCAGCGGCCTATGAGACCTATCAGCTTGTAACCTCCGGCGCTGCGTTCGCACCGGAGCTCATTGTGATGGCTACCGGAATCTCGGCCGTAGTGGCGTATTTTACGATCGGGTTCTTTCTCAGCGTGGTCAACCGGGTCGGCATGATGCCGTTCGCCGTTTATCGCGTACTCCTCGGCATCGCGATCCTGTATTTTCTTGTCTGAACCGGCCGCGGCTTATTCCAGCGTAGCCCGGTACTCGCGAACTTTCTCCAATCGCAATAGCCGAAGTGCCGCAGCGATTTCCGCGCCCTGGCAGTCATCAGGCAGGCTGCCGGCGCTGACCGAGTTGGCGGCCTCGAAAGCGCCGCGAAACAGCGCCGCCTGCGAGTACTCCCTGTGTTCGAAACCGTCGCGACCCTTCGAGTCGGCCTCGCAGGTCAGCAGGAACTTGTTGAAGCGCTCCGGTCTGCGAAAGGCGTCGGTCTGCTCCAGAACCTTGAGGATCGTTTGCGGGCGCAGCTCGTATGCCCGGTGACAATGACCATGAAACCGGGCAGCCAGCACGCCGAGCTCACGGCAGGCACGCGGGATCGGCAGGCGCTTGCACATTTTCTCGATGATTTTTACGCCCTTCGATTCATGGCCGTTGTGACTGGGTAAATACTGCGGGGGCGTGGCGCCCTTGCCGAGGTCATGCACCAGCGCCGCGAAACGAATGTCGAGATCAGGCGCCAGGCTAGCCGCCTGCTCGAGCACCATGAGCATGTGAATGCCGCAATCGATTTCGGGGTGCCACCTGGGCGGTTGTGGCACGCCGAACAACGCATGCAATTCAGGGAATACGACGGCAAGCGCACCGCAGGATTGCAGCACACGGAAGTAATGCTGTGGCGCCGGACCGCGCAGCGCGAGTTCCGTTTCCTTCCAGACGCGATCGGGTACCAGCGCCGCCGTCTCTCCGGCGGCGACCATTTCCGCCATCAGCCCCAGGGTCTCGCCGGCAATCGTGAAACCGTCGGCGGCAAACCGCGCATAGAATCTTGCGGTTCGCAAAATCCGCACCGGATCTTCCCGGTACGCCGCGGAAACATGTCGCAGCACGCGCTGCTCGATATCGGCAATGCCGCCGTAAGGGTCGATGATGTTGCCGGACTCGTCCTCCGCGATCGCGTTCACCGTAAGATCGCGGCGTAACAGGTCTTCCTCGATCGTGACATCGGGCGACGTGTCGAAGCTGAAGCCATGGTAGCCGGGGCCGGTCTTGCGTTCCGTGCGCGCGAGCGCATATTCCTCGCCCGTTTCCGGGTGCAGGAATACCGGAAAGTCCTTGCCGACCTGCCGAAAGCCGCGCTTGATCATTTCATCTGGCGTAGCGCCGACGACGCACCAGTCCTTCTCTTGGGCTGGTTTGCCGAGTACGCGGTCTCTGACGGCACCGCCAACCAGGTATGTCTTCATGGCCTGATTCTATCCTGTTGCCGTCCCGGGGACAGGGCAAATTGCTCGATTGACACGGAGTGGAATATTCGTCAAAAGATAGCCATGCATAAAGCCAAGTCGATATTGCTTTGCCTGGGCTGCCTCTTATTGCTGCACGGGTGCTACTACATGCAGGCCGCGCGCGGACACCTCGGCCTGATGCAAAAGCGTGAACCGATCACTCACCTGCTGCAGGACCCTGGTGTGACTGCCGAGTTGAAAGACATGCTGACCGCCGTCCAGGCCGCGAGGCGCTTTTCAGTCGAGCGGATGGCGCTGCCCGATAACGACAGTTACACCGACTACGTGCAGACCGGAAAACCTTACGTCGTCTGGAACGTATTTGCGACCCGGGAGTTTTCCCTGGAGCCGGAGCTCTCCTGTTTTCCCGTTGCCGGCTGCGTCGGCTACCGGGGCTATTTTGCTGAGGAGGCGGCAATACGCCGGCGCGATGCGCTGGCCGCGCGGGGTCTCGATGTAACCATTGGCGGCGTCAGCGCTTACTCGACCCTCGGCCGTTTCGCCGATCCGGTTCTGGATACGATGGCGCGCCATGGCCGCAGGCAGCTGGTGGAGACCGTGTTCCATGAGTTGGCCCATCAGAGGATTTACGTCAAGGGAGACACGCGCTTCAACGAGTCCTTCGCCACGGCAGTCGCAACATTGGGTATGGAGGAGTGGTTGCACGGTCGAGGCGACGCGGCGCAGCTCGCTGAATATCGCGAGCAGCGGCAGCGCGATAATGACCTGCAACAGCTAATCAGCGACAAACGCCTGCAACTTAAAGCGCTGTACGATTCAGATGCAGATACGCTGACAATGCGGGCGAAAAAACGGGCGATATTTGTCGAGCTTGCCGCCGAGCTGCGGGAGTTCTACCGGGGGCCGGCCTTGCCGGACTGGTTCGCTGGGGAATTGAACAACGCGACATTGCTGCCGTTCAACCTGTATGGTCGCTGGCAGCCGGCATTTGCAAGTTTGTTCGTGGAGTGCGAGCGGGACTTTGCCTGTCTGTATGCTCGTGCCGACCAGCTTGCTGCGCTGCCTGCCGACGAGCGACACGAGGCTCTCGAGAGAATGCTCGATAAGGTGTCTACAAACGCTTTCGCAACCGGCTGAAATGGCTGTTCTGGTCTTTGCCACGAAGCAGGTCAGGCACGATGCTTTCCATCGAGCGCGGCATTATGCCGAAATGTTGAAGCCCGTTTTCGCTGGAAATGCTGTCGACGCCCAGGGATTTCAGGTTATCGACCGAGAAAGGTTTCCCGGGCACCCACTCGAAAATTCGGGCCTGCAGGGCCGACAGACTGTCAGGCAGGCCGATGATGAGCCTTCTGCGGTCGAGGCAGGAAGCGATATAAGTGACTATTTCGCGCAGCGACCAGGTTCGCGGGCCAACCAGCGGATAGGTCTTCCCGTAGCAATTTGCGTCGTCAATCGATTGCACAAAGGCGTCACAGACGTCGCCGACGTAGACCGGCTGGAACCTGGCATTCGGTTTCGCCAGCGGCAGCAAGGGAGCCAGCTTCAGCAGGGCCGCGAACCGGTTAATAAAACCATCCCCCTTGCCGAAGATGACGGACGGCTGAAAAATCGTAAAATTAACGTCCGGCGGACAATTCGAGCGAACGTATTCTTCCGCTTGCCCCTTGGTTTTGAGGTAGTGGCTGGGGCCTTTTGCGGCACTGGCATGCAATGCGCTCATGTGCAGCAGTCGTCCAACACCCGCTGACTTGCAGGCCGTGACGATCTTTTCGGTTAGCAGGCGGTGCGCGTTGGCAAATCCCTGTCCCTTGCTTCTGCCCGGTTCATTCAGGATTCCCACCAGGTTGATGGCAACGTCGCAATTGTCGAGAAGCCGGCGCAAGACTATCGGGTTGTGAATATTGGCTTCGACCACGCGCACTCTCTGCAGCACACGCAGGTCCTCGTGCCCGGCCCGCTTGCGCGTGGGCACAATTATCTCGTGTCCTTGCCGCGCGAGCCTGGTAACGAGTTCACGGCCGACAAAGCCGCTGCCGCCGAAAACACAAATCAGTTTACCTGGCATAAGCAATCTTCCTGTTCATGGTACCCATGTTCGCCGGTCGGGCATTCGCCAAAGAGTATATGCAATGTGTCGCTGCCGTGCCGAGACAAAGAAAACGGGCCCGGTTTGCTGCCGGGCCCGCAGTGTTATTCGCGACCAGTCGGTTGGCTAACGAATCTGCAACATGATTGCCCTGTCGCCACGGCGCACCAGCAGAAACAGGATGGAGTTATCGGCAGCGACCTCGCGTAATTCACGCAGGTTGCCGACAGCCCGCCGATTGACGGCGGTGATAATGTCGCCAGGTCGCAGGCCTCGCTGTGCCGCCGGGCTGCCGGGCTCGACGTCGGTTACCTCAATGCCGCCGGTACCGCTGCTGGCAACATCCGAGAACTGGGCCCCGGCGAGTCCCGGGTGTATATCTCCACCGATTCCCTGGTTTGCGGTCTGCCGATCGAGGACGGCCTTGGTTGTCCGTGTCTTGCCACCGCGCACGTAAGTGATTTCCGCTTCATCGCCGGATCCCAGCAGCCCGATCATGTTGCGGAGTTCGCTGGCGCCGGTGATCTTCTTGCCATTGACTGCGACGATGATGTCATCGACTTCAAGCCCGGCCTGTTCAGCCGCCGAATCCGGCTCGACGCCGGCGACCAGCGCTCCGTTTTCAACTTCGGCACCGAGTACCTTGGCGCTTTCTGCATCAATGGTGGCAATCGTTACGCCGAGCAAGCCGCGGCGTACTTCGCCAAAGTCCAGTATCTGGCGCATGATCGAGCCGGCGATACTGGATGGGACGGCAAAGCCTATGCCGACGTTGCCGCCAGAGCCACTAATGATTGCCGAGTTGATGCCGACCAGTTCGCCACGCATGTTCACCAGGGCGCCGCCGGAGTTACCCGGGTTGATCGATGCGTCGGTCTGAATAAAATCTTCGTAACCGTTACGGTTGATCCCGGTTCGGCCTAATGCACTGATGATGCCTGATGTCACTGTGTGCCCAAGTCCGAACGGATTGCCAATGGCAATTACGAAGTCACCGACCTCGATGATGTCGGAGTCGCCGATAGTAATTTCCGCCAGGCCTTCAAGATCTTCGGGATCCACCTTGATCAGGGCAATGTCGGTCGCGCTATCCGAACCGACAATTTCGGCTTCCAGGATTTTGTCACTGATCAGGCCCACCTGGATTTCATCAGCGTTTTCCACGACGTGGTGGTTGGTCAGGATATCACCATTCTTGGCGTCGACGATCACACCGGAACCCGCGCTTGCAACTTGCCGCGGCATGCCCCCCGGCGTATCAGGCAGACCAAAAAAGCGTCGGAACGGATCATTGCCAAAAGGCGAGCGGCTCTGCACCGTCTGGCTGACGCGAATATTCACGACCGCGGGAGATACCTGCTTGACGATTGGAGCGAGGCTGGGCAGAGGTTCGTCGCCGACTTTCTTCGGCAGCGCTGCATGGCTGCTCATTGTCGTGAATAGCAGGATCAGGGCGGCTTGCGCCAGGGAGAGTTTTTTCATGATGCGAAATCCTTCGAATGGTTTGCTATGTATACGATACCGTCACCGGGCTGAACCACCAATGAATAGCACGCCGTGCCGTTAGCCAAGCAGTGTACCCGCACAAAAGAACGCTGCCACCGCAAGTTCGCGACGGCAGCCCCTCCTTATACCTAGATGCGCGGGCCGGCCAAATCGTCTCAATCTGCTGCGCTAACCGTAATCCGGCGTGCCTGGACTCGCGCCAGCTTCGGTATCGTGATCTCCAGTACGCCATTGGCGCTCCTGGCAGTAATACTGTCGGCATCGGCAGAATCCGGCAACGAGAAGCGGCGATGGAAACGACCGCGGCCGCGTTCAGCATGGCGCGATGACGCGGTTTCCTCGTCTGCTACTGCCAAGCGCTCTCCGGAGACGCTCAGGACACCCTTTTCCATATTGACGTCGATTGCGCGCGGATCGACGCCGGGCAGGTCGGCACGCAACACGAACCTGTCGTCAAATTCGAGTACGTCTGCCGCCGGCACCCAATCTGCGATGATGGCGCTGTCTTCGTCCGCATAATTTCGTCCCAACATTCGCTCCAGGTCGCGATTCATCAGGTTTAAAAAGGCCCAGGGCTCTATTCTGTTTAGCTGCATTGTCTTTACCTCAATACTGGTTTTCGATAAGGGCGCGGAGCCGTTCGTGCGGTCTCCTTCACCCGCGTTAAGACGTGAATTTGGGACACCAAGCGTCTTTTCAAGGCCTGCGACTGAGCAAAATTTCACAAATCGCCCGGTCAGGGCGAGCGATTTATGTCAATTTGCGCCGTATACTAGATGTTGTAGGCGGGCAACAGTAGAAAAGTGATCCAAAAATCCCTTTGTTTTTAAAGTGATTTTTGTGGAATAAAATGTAAACTGTTGAAAAGACTCAATTTATCACCTAGAAAAAAATTGCGGTCAGCCCTTGACAGTTGGGTCAAGCAGGCATAATCTTGACCCCAACAAAGCACAACATCTTGTGCTTTGTTTGAGCGATCAAGACGACTACATCGACGAAATAAAACGCCAAATCTTGGCTCTCGCCAACAGAAACCTGAGTTTCGGCGAGCGGGAAACTGTGCGCTGTCGTTCATGGACGAAGCGCTTAAAACGAGACTGCACCCGTAAGGGGTCTGACGGGGAGAAGAAGGACCAATGAAGTCCGCTATGAAATTGGGCGCAAACACGGTAGCCGACATTACAGTTCAA
Organism: Woeseiaceae bacterium; assembly: GCA_036526055.1. Taxonomy (GTDB): domain Bacteria; phylum Pseudomonadota; class Gammaproteobacteria; order Steroidobacterales; family Woeseiaceae; genus JAHEFE01. Next base: position 2,309 of record DATCZF010000261.1, on the reverse strand, counting down.
CCAGCGTCGCTGGATATCTGGAATGCCAAGTACAGGCTCTCTGCCAAAGACGGCACCATCCTGGACACCACCATAGACGATACTTATAAGCGCGTTGCCAAAGCGCTGGCCGATGTAGAAGGGGAGACGGAACGCGAAAAGTGGTACGACGAATTTCTCTGGGCGTTGCGCCGCGGTGCGATACCGGCCGGTAGAATCATCTCGAATGCAGGCGCCCAGGAGCACAAACCGGCAACGTCGACAATCAATTGCACCGTATCCGGTACCGTCGGCGATTCGATGGACAACATTCTAAACAAGGTTCACGAGGCCGGACTGACGCTCAAGGCCGGTTGTGGAATTGGCTACGAATTTTCGACTCTGCGGCCGAAGGGTGCCTATGTGACCGGCGCAGGATCTTTCACCTCCGGCCCGTTGTCCTTCATGGATATCTACGACCGCATGTGTTTTACGGTTTCCTCGGCGGGTGGCCGGCGCGGCGCGCAAATGGCCACTTTCGATGTTGGCCATCCGGATGTCATGGAGTTCATTCGTGCCAAGCGCGAGGACGGCAGGCTGCGGCAGTTTAACCTGTCACTGCTCATTACCGACGAATTCATGCAGGCCGTGATCAATGACGAAGATTGGCAGCTGGCATTCCCTGTTGGTCGCAAGGAAGTCGACGAAGATGACCTCGACCTGGACGATGCGGCCTCGTTCGTCTGGCGCGAATGGCCGGACAGCCAGGGCTACATCAAAAATGACGCCGGACTGGTTGCGTGCAAGGTATATCGCACGATGCCGGCACGGCGAGTGTGGGATGTGATCATGGCATCGACCTATGATTTTGCCGAGCCGGGATTTGTCCTGATCGACAAAGTCAACGAGATGAACAACAACTGGTTCACGGAAAACATTCGGGCAACCAATCCTTGCGGCGAGCAACCCCTGCCGCCGTATGGCTCATGCCTGCTGGGGTCGATCAACCTCACCAAGCTCGTGCTGGATCCGTTCACTGACAAAGCGCGCTTCGACTGGGAAGAGTTCAGGCGCCTGGTGCACGTGTTCACGCGCATGCTGGATAACGTTGTCGAGATCAATGGCCTGCCACTATCGGAACAGCGCGATGAAATCAGTCGCAAGCGCCGTCATGGGATGGGTTTCCTCGGGCTGGGCTCGACGATAACCATGCTCGGCATGAAGTATGGCTCGACTGATTCCGTCACCTTTACCGAGGAAGTTGCCAAGCAATTGGCGATTGCCGGCTGGGAAGCTGGCCTGGAGCTTGCGAAGGAGAAAGGACCGGCGCCAATTATGGGCGAGGAGTTCGAGGTGACTGCGGATATGCTGCGCAAGCGTCCCGAAATGCTCGATGACGGTTATAAGCCGGGCGACAAAGTCCCCGGACGCCTGCTGCACGCACGCTACAGCCGGTATATGCAACGCATTGCGAGCGTAGCGCCGGAACTGGTGGAGCAACTCGCTGATGTCGGCGCGCGCTTTACGCATCACAGCTCAATTGCACCGACCGGCACAATTTCGCTGTCGCTCGCCAACAACGCCAGCAACGGCATTGAACCGAGTTTTGCACACCATTATTTCCGCAACGTAATCCGCGAAGGCAAGAAGTCAAAAGAGAAGGTCGACGTATTTTCGTTCGAACTGCTGGCATATCGGGAGCTGGTCAACGCTGCCGCAATGCCCGAATCAACCGAAAAGGCGGAGTCCTTGCCCGATTACTTCATTACGGCATCGGATATTACGCCGAAGGCGCATGTAAATATTCAGGCTGCGGCACAGAAGTGGATCGATTCATCGATTTCCAAAACGGCCAACGTACCGACGGATTATCCGTACGAAGACTTCAAGGATATTTACCTGTATGCCTACGAGAAAGGCCTCAAGGGCTGCACGACGTTCCGCTTCAATCCGGAAGCATTCCAGGGCGTACTGGTGAAAGAGAAAGACCTTAAGAACACGACCTATTCGTTTACGCTCGATGATGGGTCGACAGTTGATCTGAAAGGTGACGAAGAGATCGAATACGACGGCGAGATTCATACTGCCGCCAATCTGTTCGATGCCCTGAAAGAAGGGTATTACGGCAAGTTCTAGACTGAGTAAGGGCGCTGTTGCGCCTTGTGGGACTGAATTGATAGTTTGCCCGGGCGGCTTTGACCGATCGAGCGGTTTGGCAAAGCCCCGGCAACAGGAAAACTGAGGAAGCAGGACGATGGGTCCGATCAAGATCGAAAAGAAAATTGTTGGTTATTCCGTAAAGAGGCAGGAAGAGAAAGCCGAAAAGCAAAAACCGGAGTTTCGCAGAGAGC
>DATCZF010000260.1:0-3012 GCA_036526055.1 Woeseiaceae bacterium | reverse complement strand
CCCCTCGAGGCGCCCGAACACAAGGATCGTTAATGACGGCTGGCAGGCTTTCAGCAACAGCAGCAACCCTGTTTGGGTTGCTGCTGCTTGTTACCAGTGCAACCGCCCATCGCCAGCCTGTCGGGCTGACGGCAATCGAGTTCAACGCCGATTCCGGCGCGACCGAAATCGTGCATCGCTTTCATCGCCATGACGCCGAACTGGGCCTGGTGCAGTTGTCAGGCAAGCCGGACGTGCTGCTGCTCGATCTGCAATCGCAGGCGCAGTTCGCGCTCTACGTTGCAGAGAATTTTGCCATCGCGCCGGCCATCGGCGCGGATTCATTGCCGCTTGAACTGGTTGGCGCGGAACTCGCCGGTGATGAAATCATCGTATACCAGGAGTTCGCTGGAGAATTGCCGAAGCGGCTCGTCATACGCAACACGGTCTTGCAGGATATTTACCCGGACCAGGTCAATCATGTAAACATCCATGGTCCCGCCGGACTGAGAACGGTGTCATTTACCGCTGATGATGGCTGGAAGGATATTTGAGAACGAGTCGCAATTTTCATTTTCGCCACGGAAAGAGTAGAAAAGGACGTCTGATGCCCGATAGGCGACATAGTCCATGAGCAAACTGAAGCCCAGCACGCTGCGAATTGGTCGCCGCTACCGGCCAAAGCGCCTCGCGGAGAGCTATGATGCCGTGATCATCGGCTCGGGAATCGGCGGTTTGACGACCGCTGCGCTGCTGAGCGACCTGGGTTGGCGGGTCTGCGTGCTGGAACAGCACTACACTGCGGGCGGTTATACCCACTCTTACGATCGCAATGGCTACGAGTGGGATGTCGGCGTGCATTACATCGGCGATGTTGGCGTGAAGACACGACCGCGTCGACTTTACGATTTCATCTCGGGCGGCAAACTCAAGTGGGCGCCGATGGATGCCGAATACGATCGTTTTTATATCGGCGACAAGGTGTTCTCTGCCGTAGCCGGACGGCAGCAGTTTCGGGACAACCTGGTAGCACGATTTCCCATGGAAGAGCGGGCGATCGATCGCTACATGGAGTTGCTGGTCAAGGTGGGCGAGGGCACCAATGCGCACATGATGAGCCGCCTGCTGAAGCCGTGGCAGCGCGTGCTGGCCTGGCCGTGGCTGAAATGGAAGACGCCATCCATTCTTTATCGCAGGACCTACGACGTTCTCAGCGAGTTGACCAGCGACCAGGATCTGATCGCGGTGCTCTGTGGACAGTGGGGCGATATGGGGTTGCCGCCGCGCAAGTCCGCCTTCATGGTGCATGCGATGATTGCACGGCATTACCTGCATGGCGGTTTTTATCCGATCGGTGGCAGCTGGCGCATCGCCGAAACGATTATTCCGCAGATTCAGAAAAGCGGCGGCGAAGTTTTTACCTATGCGCGGGTCAAGCGCATCCTGCTGGACGGGCGCAAGGTTGCGGGCGTCGAAATGGCGGATGGGCATCGCATCGATTGCGATTGCGTCATATCGTCGGCGGGCATTGAAAACACGTTTACCGATTTGCTGCCGGCCGGGCCGGTCAGCAGTGCCGGCTATTACGATTTGCTGGGTCGCGTGCATCCAAGCATGGCGCACCTGGGGGTGTATATCGGGCTGCAGGAAACAGCGGAGCAGCTGCATTTGCCGCGCACGAACTTCTGGATCTACCCGGGGAATGACTTCGACGCGGCGGTCGACCAGTTTCTCGACGATCCCAAGGCGCCGTTTCCGGTGGTTTACATTTCCTTTCCCTCAGCCAAGGACCCGGATTACGCCAGCAGGCGTCCGGGTACCGCGACGATTGAAGTGGTGGCGCCGGCGCCTTTTGCATGGTTCGAGAAATGGCAGGGCACTACCTGGGGCAAGCGTGGCGATGACTACGATGCCTTCAAGGAAGAACTCGGTGAACGGCTGATGGAGTATGTTTATGACAAGCTGCCGCAACTGCGCGGCAAGGTCGATTACTACGAAGTCTCCACGCCCTTATCGACGGAGCATTTCTGCGCTTACCGCCATGGGGAACTTTACGGGCTGGATCACGATCCGCAGCGGCTCAGGCAGACCTGGCTCGGCCCGCGTACCCGCTTCAAAGGGCTTTGGCTGACAGGACAGGACGTTGTGACCTGCGGCGTGACCGGCGCGATGATGGCAGGCCTGCTGACGACAACGGCAATCGTCGGCATGCGCAAAATGGGGCCGCTGATGAAGCGTATCTTCAGCGACCAGGCTTCCTAGACGGCCTCGCCCCCGTCCTGCGCTGCCAGTAAAAACGTCCTCGTATCGGCTGCCGACTGTTCAGGAATCTCTTCCATCGGTACGTGACCAACCCCGGGATAAACGACCAGCTGCGAGCCGTCGATATCGCGCGCAAAATTCCTGCCATGTTCGAGCGGAATCCACAGGTCATCCGCGCCCCACAGAATCAGCGTCGGCTGGGTGATATTGCGAACGTCGCCCTTGATTGGAACCTGTGCAGCAATGACCCGCTCGGCAAAAGCGCGCCGGTTGCCTTCGCGAAGCGACAGGCGGAAATAACGATCCACCAGCTCCTCCGTAACCTTGCTGTCGTCGCCGTAGACTTCGAGCAAGCCCTGCCTGTAAAGGAAGCGCGGCGTGATTTTGGACATCACGGTCTTGAACCCACTAGTCCGCGCAAGCTTGAAAGCGAGGTTTTCCTTTTGTCCTTCCGAACGGGCGTAGCCTACGGCATCCACCAGCACCAGGCGATTGACACGCTGCGGGTGCGCCAACGCATAGCGCCAGGCGATTTCACCGCCCAGCGAATTTCCGGCAAGGGCGAAACTCTCGAGATTCAGCGCACTGGCAAACGCCTCGAGGAACTCGACGTAACGGTCGATGGAATAGTCACCGGTCGGGTCGGGCCCGGTCAGCCCGAACGCCGGAATGTCCAGGCGCACGATGCGGAAATCATCCCGCAGCGCATCCACCCAGCCGTCCCAGGTGTGTAGCGATGCCGCTGTACCGTGAATCAGTACCAGCAGGGGT
>DATCZF010000259.1:0-10098 GCA_036526055.1 Woeseiaceae bacterium | reverse complement strand
TCGCTCGACGTCGTTGTCGTCGTTGCCAAATCAAATCGTAACCTCGGGCAGTTTGCCGAGGCCTCGGCCTGGTATGACGCGGTGCTTGACCGGCAAGCGGACAACGTTGACGCGCGGCTCGGCCTGGTCATGAGCCTCACCGATGCCGGCGATTTCGCGCGTGCCGAGTCGGAGCTGGCCGAGTTCCCCGCGGAGGTCGCGGCGACAATTCCCGTTTTGAGAGGCAACGCATACCTGCTGCAGGCGCAGGGCCGGCTGCTCGAAGTATTGCCGGCCTATGACCGAATGCTGGTAGCTGACCCCGGTAATCGGGACGTGCTGCGGGACAAGGCGATGGTCTTGCGCCAATTGCTGCTGCCAGAGCACGCGCTGGAACTGGCGGAATCCTATCCCGGCATCCTCAACGAAGCTGAGATCAGGGGACTCGAGGCTGACGAACTGGCTTTGGCCATTCGCTATGGCGCACAGGTCTATGAAACAGATGACGCAGATGTTGTGGATAGCAAACGGGCCCTGGCGCAACTGGATGTTTACCTCGACGCGTTACCTGCGGAGAGCCCGTTGCGGGTGCCGCTGCGCAAGGATCGGCTGATCGCGCTGGTCGATGCCAGCCGCTTCAAGGATGCGGTTGCCGAATATGAGTGGCTGAATTCGCACAACGAAAAACTGCCCGTCCACCTGTTGTTTGCCGCCGCCCAGGCGTATTCGGCAGAAGGACAGCCCGAGGAAGCCCGGGATCTTTTACTCATCTGTCGCGAACAGGAGCCCGAAAATTTCGACTATCGGGTTGAAGAATATTACGTGCTGCTGGAGCTGGGCGAACTCGACCTTGCGATTCGCCGCGCGGAAGAAATGCTCGAGCGCCAGGAGCCGATCGTCAGGGATCGTTACGAACCGAAGCCCAACCCGAATTACCTGATGTCCAAACTGCGGATCGTTCTTGCCAAGGCCTACGCGGATCGACTGGACGAGGCGCAGCAGGACCTGGAAAGACTCGCTGAAGAAGCACCGCACAATGCCAGCGTCCGGCAGGAGCTGGCGGCTATTTACCTGTGGCGTGGCTGGCCCGAACGGGCACTGGCGCAGTACGACCAGATCCTGACGATTTATCCCAAGCACGAAGGTGCCAGGGTAGGCTGGGCGGAAGCGCAATATGAAAAGCAGCAGTTCCAGCTTGTGGAAAAAGAGATTACTGCGCTGTTGCAGGATTATCCGGAGGACCGCCAGGTCATCGAACTGCATAAACGCTGGCTGCTGCACTCCAGGGGGCGACTGATTGTCGAGTCGTCATTTGGCAGCAGCAGCGGCAACACCTTCGGCAGCAGCCACTATACGGTGAACGGCTGGTGGTTCAGCGCACCGAAAAACGACTGGTACCGAGGCTATGTACATACCTTTGACACGTTTGCCGAGTTCCCTGAAGGGGACGGCAGGCGCCGCCGGGTAGCGGCCGGGGTCGATTATCGTCGCGGAGCCTGGACAGCGCGCAGCGAGTTGAGCACTCCGCGCTGGGGCGGAGATGCCGGGCTGCACACGGAAGTTGACCATCGTCTGTCAGACGTATGGTCGCTGGGAGCATCAATGGAGTTCAACAGCTATGACATGCTGCTGCGTGGCTATATCAACGACGTGCAGAACGACCAGTTATCGCTGAGGGCAAACTTCACGCCGACTGAAATGACCTCCGCGGGCGCCAACGTGACAATGGCGAAGTTCGATGATGCCAACAAACGCCGCAGCGTCTCCGTGTATGGCAATCATCGCGTCCTGAACGAACCGCGCTGGAAAATCGATGCAACGGCGTTTGCCTATGCGTCACGCAATTCCCTGGATGAGGCCAGCTATTTCAATCCGCAGCGGGACCATTCGCTCGCCGTCGGTGCCCTGATCCACTGGAACCAGCTGCACCGTCCGGATCGCCGTATTTATCATCGTCTGCATCCCCAGGTGGGCACCTATGACCAGCGTGGTTTCGGCGAAGAGTCCGTCTGGCGGCTTGATTATGAGCTTGAACTGCAATTGAACAGGCGCTGGTCGGTCAGGCTGGGCGCCGGCAGGGGCAGACACGCCTATGACGGCGGTACCGAATACAGCACGACTTTCCTGCTCGGACTGGAGGGAATCCTGTGATGATCAGAATCCTCCTCCTCGCGATGCTTGTCCTGGCCGGACCCTTTGCCCAGGCAAAACCGGTTCATGTGCTGGCGTATCACGATGTTCTCGAGCGTGGCAATCCACAGCTGGATCGCGACGACATGGCGGTATCGACGAACCATCTGATCCAGCATTTCCGCTGGCTGCGCGACAACGGTTTTACGCCGGTAAGTATCGACCAGCTTGAAGCGGCTGCAGCCGGTCGCGGGGAACTGCCGGAAAAACCGGTGCTCCTGACATTCGACGATGGCCTGCAAAGCGTTTACACGCACGTGTACCCGCTGCTGCAGCTGTTCAAGTATCCGGCCGTCGTCAGCCTGGTCACCGCGTGGATCGACGGCGATATCGAAGTCGACTATGCCGGCAAAGAGCGCCAGCTGCAGGACTTCCTGACCTGGGAGCAGATTCGTGAAATGCAGGGATCGGGCCTTGTCGAGTTTGCCTCGCATAGCCACGATCTGCACAAGGGCATTGCCGCAAATCCGCAAGGCAACACACAACCATCGGCCATCGCCCTCAAGTACGAGGACGGTGCATACGAATCACTGGACGAGCACGTGGCCCGCATTCGCGCAGATCTCGAGCAAAGTGCCGGAATCATGGAGGCGCAGCTTGGTGTGCGCCCACGAGTCATTACCTGGCCTTACGGCGCTTTCAATGAAGTCGTCAAGGAAGTCGCCGCGGATCTCGGCATGACCTGGTCGCTGACGCTGGAGCCCAATGGCGGCAGCGATTCCGGCAGCCGCCAGATTGACCGTCACCTGATTCAGGAAAACCCCGGCATTCGCCAATTATCAGCGGCATTGCTGGGCCCTGCGCCTGTTCCGCTGCTGCGTGCTGCGCAGGTGGACCTGGATTTCGTCTATGACGAGGATCCGGTGCAGCAGCAGAAAAACCTGGACATGCTGGTCGAGCGCGTTTACCGGCTGGGCCTTAGCCACGTATTCCTGCAGGCGTATTCGGATACCGACGGTGATGGCTACGCCGACTCGATGTACTTCCCGAATCGCGTCCTGCCGATGCGTGCAGACCTGTTCAACCACACTGCCTGGCAATTGAAAACGCGCGCGCTGGTGACGGTGTACGCCTGGATGCCGGTCACGAGTTTCAACACCCCAGCCGGCGACGTTGCCGACTCGAATGAGCCTGACCCGAGGACGCTGGTGAAGAATCTTTATCAGGACCTGGCGACGTACAACCGCTTCGACGGTATTCACTTTCAGGATGAGTTGCCTTTGAACACAGTCGCACTTGATGGATTACGCGCACATGTCGGTCACAGCACCTCGGGCAAACCTCCGATAAAAAATACCGGGCATTTGTTCCGTGAATCGAACAGCCTGCGATTTGTGGAGACGCTGGCATTCACTGACGAACTGACCGCGGTTGTCAGCCGCTATCAGCAGGGACTGAAGACGTCACGCAACCTGTTTGCGCCGGCGTTTGCAGATTCTGCCGCAGCAAACAGCCTGGTTCAGGACTTTGGACGTTACTTCGACCATTACGACTTTGTGTCCGTCATGGCGATGCCCGACGAGGAGGGCTCTGACAAGAGTAACGATGATTTATACCGCCAGCTTGTTGCCCAGGCGGCCAGCCGTCCCGGCATGTTGCTGAGAACATTGTTCCAGTTGCAGACGGTCGACTGGCACAGTGGTGAACGAGTGTCCGCGGCTGAACTCAGGGATACGATGCGCAAGTTACAGGCCCTCGGCGTCAAGCACCTCGGCTACTACCCGGACGACTTTTTGCGCAACCAGCCTGACCAGGGATACCTGCGCCAGGGAATATCCATCGCGGAATATACGCCGGAGATGCAGCCATGAGCATGGAAGCAGTCGTCAACTGGTTGCTCGAATTCAGCTTCTATTACCCGCTGCTGATGACCTATGTGTGGATGATCGGTGCGGTCTACTATTTCTTTTACCGTGAAAGAACGGATAAGCGTCCGTATTTCCAGCCACCTGAGTTGAGCAAAACGCCGGGTGTCAGCTACCTCGTGCCGTGCCACAACGAAGGCGACAACGTCAGGGAAACGATCCAGGCTCTTCTCGACCAGGACTATCCTGACTTTGAAATCATCGCGATCAATGACCACAGCACGGACACGACCGGGCAGTTGCTGGAAGAGTTTGCTGCCAGGGATTCGCGCGTCAAGGTTATTCATTTTGAAAAGAATCAGGGCAAGGCGATGGGCCTGCGTATGGGTGCGATGGCATCCAAAAACGAGATCCTGATTTGCCTCGACGGTGACGCGTTGCTGGACCGGCATGCGACACGCTGGATCGTTCGCCATTTCAATGACGGTCCGCGCGTTGGTGCGGTCACCGGCAATCCGCGCATTCGCAATCGAAGCTCCCTGCTTGGCAAGATCCAGGTTGGCGAGTTCTCGTCGATCGTGGGCATGATCAAGCGCGCCCAGCGTATCTACGGTCGAATCTTTACGGTGTCGGGCGTGGTGGCCGCGTTTCGCAAGGCGGCGCTGGAGCGCGTGGGCTTCTGGAGCCTCGACATGGTTACCGAGGACATCGATATCAGCTGGCGCCTGCAGTCCAATTTCTGGGATATACGCTTCGAACCGAACGCGCTTTGCTGGATCCTGATGCCGGAGACCATGCAGGGTTTGTGGCGGCAGCGTCTGCGCTGGGCGCAGGGCGGCCTTGAAGTATTCCTGCGCTACTGGCGCGAACTCCTGACCTGGCGGAAGCGGCGGTTGTGGCTGGTTGCCGTGGAACTCGTGATGAGTACCTTCTGGGCGCATCTGATTGCATTGATTTTCCTGATGTCACTGGTCGGCGTATTCGTCGAGCTGCCTTACCCGCTGGTGGACAGCAGCCTGCTGCCAAGCTGGGGTGGCGTGATCCTGGGCACGACCTGCCTGCTCCAGTTTGGTGTATCGCTGGGCATAGACAGCCGTTATGAACCCGGCCTGGGTCGTTACTATTACTGGATGATCTGGTATCCGATGGTCTATTGGATGATCCAGACCTGCGCAACGCTGGTTGCCCTGCCGCGTGCATGGCGCAAGCCGCGTAATGAGCGTGCCATCTGGGAAAGCCCGGATCGAGGCATTCGACCCGAAATGGGAGGCGGTAATGGTTGATTCCGTAAAACCGCCGATTATTTCTGCGCCATCGCTGCTGAGCGCCAAGCGCCGCCGGCGAGAGGCGCTTGCTACTGGCCTGATGTGGACGGTCTATTCGTTTCTGTGGACGCCATTGCTGACACTCATGGCCTGGTGGGCGGGATCCGATCTTGCTTACGAGGCCATCGTTAAAACCGGCGGCATTCCGGCATTGCTTATCGAGCTCAAATGGTTTGCGCTATGGGCATCGCTGATTTTTGTTTCTGTAACGTTGTGGTCGTTCAGTAACCGCAGACGTTTTCGCGGCAAAGAATCGCGGCAGTATTCGCCGGCAATGAGTGATGCGCAAATGATGCGGCGTTTCAACGTAACGCACAGGCAGTTGCGTACCGCACGCGGTCAGCAAATCGTATCGATCAATTTTGATGACGCGGGCGTTATTCAGTCTTTGCGCGGCGGACCAGGTTGCTCGGTGACGACACAAGAAATGCCAGCAACAATGACGGGAACAGGATCCTGGAATCGATCAGATCTTGTCGAACCAGAATAAAGCCAACATAAAGCACAGCAAGTCCGAGCGCCAAATAGGCGAGACCGGCGATCCCCCGTCGCAATCTGTACTTCCAATCCATCTTTTTCTATTCCTTCTACGCAGGAACTTGCCATAAGTATAGGACCAGCTCACAGTTTGCTGTCAATCCCTGTTTTTGGTATTTGCTGCATGGATGAGACCAATGGCCGGTCCTGATGCGGCTATCGTTTAGCGCGCGGTCAACAAATTCATTTTATGTAAAACGCATGCCCGCTAGGATTTCGAGTTTTGCGCGAAAGTCGACGCCTTCTTCATAGCCAGCAAATAGACCAGGGCACCTGCCGCAACGATGCCCAGGCCGGCAAATCCCTCCGCCGGTTTCGCAAAAAGAATGAACGTGAGAGTCCATCCGGTGACCAGCAGATAGATGAGCGGCGGCAAGGGAAACAGGGAAATGCGATAGGGTCTTGCCAGCCCAGGTTCACGATGCCGCAGAATGAAAACACCCAGCACCGTGAACAATGTGTTTAATCCGAGCGTGAATCCCGCGAACACCAGGATCGATTCAAAAGAGCCAGTCAGGATGAACGCCAGCGACAGTATCGCCTGCAACCAGATCGCCCGCGCCGGCACGCCGTGTTTATTGGTGACGCCAAGCGGACGAAAGAGCTTGTGGTCCTCGCCGATCATTTGCAGCACCCTGGGTCCGGCGAGTGTCATGGAACTGACCGTGGAGATCAGCAACACCGACAGGCCGATGCCAATCAGCGCCGCGCCCCCTTCGCCAAACAGGTGCAGGGCCGAAATGTAGCCAATCTCGATCTCGCCCTGCATGGCGCTGACCGGGGCGGTGTGCAGGAACGTGTAGTTCAGCCCGACATACAAAATGGCAACAACGACGGTGCCGGTAACCAGCGCCAGCGGAATTGTGCGCTGTGGCTCTGCGACTTCGCCGGAAATATAGGTCACCGCGTTCCATCCCGTATACGCGTAATTCACGTAGATGAGCGCCACCGCGAAGGCGCTGCCAAACAGTTGTGGGAAATCTCCCTTACCCGGCAGGAAATGAATATCCTGGGGTGCGTGGGTCAGCGCAACACCGGCGATACAGAACAGGGCGATGAGGGCGATCTTCACCAGCGTAAAGCTGTTTTGCACACGGGCGCTGTTGTTGCGATGTGAGGCATGGATGGCAGCCAGGGTCATCACGAGTATCACGGCCACCCAGCGTGCCGCGGCCTCCGGCAAAAAGGGCAGTGCGGCAACCAGGTATGAGCCGGATGTCAGCGCAACCAGGGCGGTGGGCGCGGCAAAGCCAATCGTCGATGATATCCATCCGGAAACAAACCCGGCGCCGGGATGATAAATTCGCGACAGAAAGTTGTATTCACCGCCGGAGCGCGGCAGTGCCGCACCCAGTTCCGCATAGGACAGGGCTCCACACAGGGCGACCAGGCCACCGACGATCCAGAGCATCAGGATGACAAAGCCTGATTGAATGTCCAGCAACTGGAAGCCCAGGCTGGTGAATACGCCGGTGCCGATCATGTTGGCAATCACGACGGTCGTCGACGACATCAGGCTGAACCTGGCATCGCGTGAATTTACCGCGTCTGCTGCTCCACTCGAGACTGGCATGATCTCCCCGCGCCATGAAATTTTCCTCGCCGAGCATACTACGGCGCTTTACGCCCGCAGCAAGTTTTTCGCCGACGATAGCGAGGCTGCGTTATCCTAAAGCGACTGTAAAAGCGGTTTGGACTATGAGTCACTGGTCGGACACAGACATAGCGTATATGCGTGAGGCACTCGTCGAGGCGACGGCCGCGGCCGGTGACGACGAGGTGCCGGTGGGTGCGGTTGTCGTTAGCGGCGGTGAAATTATCGGCCGGGGCAGAAACAACCCGATTGCGGCTCATGATCCGACGGCCCACGCCGAGATCAATGCAATTCGCGAGGCCGCACGACGGAAGGGCAACTACCGGCTGCCCGGCGCGACCTTGTACGTGACGCTGGAACCTTGCGCCATGTGCGTTGCCGCTATGGCGCACGCGCGCCTTGCCCGGGTGGTTTTTGGCGCCTATGACGACAAATCCGGCGCCGCCGGGGGCGCTCTCGATCTTGTCAGCGAAAAGGGGCTGCATCATCGTATTGACGTTAACGGGGGCTTGCTTGCCGACGAGTGCGGCAAGTTGTTGCAAACGTTTTTCGAAAGCCGGCGCGCGTAGATCGATCAGGCGTTTTCCGTCAAAGCGGAATTGGAGAGCTCTTCTTCTGATTCATCGGTCTCGGACTCGACCTCTTCATTGCTGGTCAGCCACAAGAGTATGTCGAAATAGCTGCGAATGTTCTTCACGTACAGAACCGGTTCCCAGCCGCGGGCATAGCCGTATTTCACCTTGGAATACCATTTGCGCTGCGACAGCAGGGGCAGGGCCTCGCTGACATCCACCCAGCGATTGGGATCGCCTCCCTGCATTTCCGCAATCTTCATCGCATCCTTTAGATGATTGAAGCCGACGTTGTATGCTGCGAGCGCCATCCAGGTGCGATCCGGTTCGGGGACGGAATCGGGCACGCGCTCGATTTGCCGGGCAAAGAATCTTGCGCCCCCTTCGATGCTGCTTTGCGGGTCGAGGCGATCATCGAGGCCCAGGTACTCTGCCGTGTCCTCTGTCAGCATCATGATGCCCCGTACGCCGGTCGGCGATACGGCTTTGGCCCGCCAGTGCGATTCCTGGTAACCGATAGCAGCCAGCAAGCGCCAGTCGATGCCGCTTTCCATACCTGCCATCTCGAACCAGTCGCGAAACCTTGGCAGCCTGCTGTCGACGTGCCGAATGAACGAGCGTGTGCCGACGTAATCAAAGCGATCGGTATGTCCGTAATAACGTTCGCGAATCTGGGCGAGCAAGCCATTACGCTTGGCCTCGATCAGGTACTCGTCGGCCGCTGCCAGCAAGCTGTCACCGCGGTCTTTTTTGAATGCCCAGGCGATGGGGTCGGCAAGCTCGAGATCCAGCGCAATACGCAGGTCCGGGTGGTAATGCCGATGGATATTGAAGTCCGTCGTATCAGCCAGCGTGTAATCAATCTCCCCGCTGACCACCTTGTCCAGCAGGTCTGACACTTCCAGATCCGCATTTTCGACCCATTCCAGGTCCGGGTAATCGTCACGCAGGGCGACCAGCGTATCGACATGACTGCTGCCGGCAATAACCTCGATTCTGCCGCCAATCACGTCTTCGATGGAGCGGGGCTTGCCGGTTCCCAGCTTGTATACCAGGTGGGTGTCGACCTGGTCATAAGGCTGGCTGAAGCGGGTGTATTCGAGGCGGGACTGGGTGACAGAGAGGCCGGCTGCCGCCATGTGCGCTTCGGCGCTGACCAGCGCAGGAACGATATCTGCGACCGACACCACCGGAATGATTATGAGTTCGACGCCCAGTTGTTCGGCAAAACCCCTGGCAAGGTCATACTCGGGCCCGGCGGGTCCGTCGATACCTTCGTAATAACTGGTTGGACTTTGCCGCGTGGCCACCCGCAGTTCGCCCAGGTCGAGAACCTGCTCGAGAAGCGGCGGGTGAGTCGAGCAGGTGCTCAACAAACCAGCTAGCAAGGCACAGAACAATAGTCGCAAATCAGGTCTCCGCCAATCTGGTTACTGAATTGTCCTGCATAGTTACATTCCCCCGCCGATGATTGGATTTACAGGTCGACGATTGGTTCGCGTCACTTGACAAAGACTCGACCTGTCGCCCATCATCGCGCCCCCGAAAGGTGAGCAATAGGCTACCGTAGAACGGCAAAAAATGCAGCGAAGGCGACTGTGAAAAACCGCCTTCCATTTGGTGTACACGGCAGCGGAGAGGGAGCTTTTCGAGACAGCTCAGTCACCTATGCGATAATGCTGCGATTGAGTTGACGAAAACGGACATGGAGTCAAAGCTGCCTCTATACCTGTCGGGTGATGTCGGCAGCGCGCGAAAATGATTTACAAGAGTCGGAGAGGTGCCAGAGTGGTCGAATGGGCTTGACTCGAAATCAAGTGTACGGTCTTCCGTACCGTGGGTTCGAATCCCACCCTCTCCGCCAGTAATAAAAGAAGGGGCCAATAGGCCCCTTTTTTATTACCCGTATGAGTATTGGGATGAGAACCCCTGGGTTCGACAAAATGCGTTAGCATTTTGGACGCACGCAGTGCGCCCGGAGGGTGAAAATCGGCGAGGGCCGATTTGAGTCAACCGAGCATGGCAATGCCATGCGACAGACGGCCTTTGGCCGCCCGCAGGGTGAGCGCCACAGGCGCGAATCAATCCCACCCACT
>DATCZF010000258.1:0-12671 GCA_036526055.1 Woeseiaceae bacterium | reverse complement strand
ATGCTCGGCAAGTCAGCGCAGCCGCGGCGCATGTAAAGCGCCTTGCGTAACGCATTACGGATAAAAAAACGCCGGGCAATGCCCGGCGTTTTTGTTTCATCAAGGTGTCACCGTCTCAAAGCAAGGGAACGATAAGCAGCGCCACAATGTTGATGATCTTGATCAACGGGTTGATCGCCGGGCCGGCCGTATCCTTGTACGGGTCGCCCACGGTATCGCCGGTGACTGCGGCTTTGTGGGCATCAGAGCCCTTGCCGCCAAAGTTGCCGTCTTCGATATACTTCTTCGCGTTATCCCACGCACCGCCACCCGCGGTCATCGAAATTGCGACGAACAGGCCGGTTACGATAGTGCCGAGGAGCAGGCCACCGAGGGCAACCGGGCCGAGTACGAGGCCGACGACGATCGGCACGCCGATCGGCAGCAGCGACGGTACAACCATTTCACGAATGGCAGCCTTTGTCAGGAGATCAACGGCGCGACCGTAGTCCGGCTTGCCGGTGCCTTCCATGATGCCCGGGATTTCCCTGAACTGGCGGCGCACCTCGTTCACAACCGAGCCTGCGGCGCGGCCAACGGCTTCCATCGCCATCGAGCCGAACAGGAAGGGCACGAGGCCGCCGATGAACAGGCCGATGATGACTCGATGATCCGACAGGTCGAAACTGACGTTGATACCTTCGGCAACAAGGGCGTTGGTGTAATCGGCAAACAGCACGAGCGCAGCCAGTCCGGCAGAGCCGATGGCGTAACCCTTGGTGACTGCCTTGGTCGTATTGCCCACCGCGTCCAGCTGGTCCGTGATGTTGCGCACTTCGCTGGGCATGTCAGACATCTCGGCGATACCGCCGGCGTTATCCGTAATTGGCCCGAAAGCGTCGAGAGCAACAATGACTCCCGTCATCGACAGCATGGTGGTAGCGGCAATGGCGATGTTGTAGAGACCTGCCAGCGCATCGCCCTCAGGTGCCAGCGCGTAGGTTCCCCAGATGCTGGCGCAGACAGCGATGACGGGAAGCGCAGTCGCTTTCATCGACACGCCGAGGCCCGCGATGATGTTGGTTGCGTCGCCCGTCGTGGAGGCTGCGGCTATGGTCTGCACCGGCTTGAAGTCGGTACCCGTGTAGTACTCGGTAATTGCAACCATGGCGGCGGTCAGCGCCAGGCCGATCAGGGCCGAGTAGAAAATACCCATGGCATTGCCGCTTTCGGCCATCATGATATTGGTGATGGGATAGAACGCGATTGCGGCGATCACGCCGGCAACGATGACGCCCTTGTAAAGCGCTCCCATGATCTTGCCGCCATCCGAGGTCTTGACGAAGAAGGTGCCGATGATCGAAGCGACGATCGACACGGCACCGAGAACCAGCGGATACAGAATTGCGGCCATGCCGAACTTCGTTGCGACGAGGCTGCCAAGCAGCATCGTTGCGATAATCGTAACGGCATATGTCTCGAAAAGGTCAGCGGCCATACCGGCGCAGTCGCCGACGTTGTCGCCCACGTTGTCAGCGATGACACCCGGGTTGCGCGGATCGTCTTCCGGTATACCGGCTTCAACCTTGCCAACAAGGTCAGCACCGACGTCAGCGCCCTTGGTGAAGATACCGCCACCCAGTCGTGCGAAGATGGAGATCAGGGATCCGCCAAATGCCAGGCCAACGAGCGCGTGGATCGCGTCATCTACTGAAACACCCATCGTCGTCAGGATCAGGTAGTAACCGGCAACACCAAGCAGGCCCAGGCCAACCACCAGCATGCCGGTGATGGCACCGCCACGAAAAGCTATCTCGAGCGCCGGGTTGACGCCTCTGGTTGCCGCCTGTGCGGTACGGACGTTTGCCCTTACCGATACAAACATACCGATGTAACCGGCCATGCCCGAGAAAATTGCGCCGATGGCGAAGCCGATAGCGACCAGCCAGCCGAGAGCGAAGCCAAGTACCAGGAACAGGACCAGGCCAACTACACTAATGGTCAGGTACTGGCGATTCATGTAGGCGCCCGCGCCTTCCTGAATGGCGGCAGCGATTTCCTGCATTCTCTCGTTGCCTGCGTCCTGCTTGAGGATCCATTTTACGGATACCATGCCATAGAGAATGGCAAGCACTCCCGCACCAATGGAAAGCCACAGTGCCAACTCATTTGTCATCAGATTGTCTCCCAATCATATAAGCAGCCCCGGTGCTGACGGCGCCGGGGCAACATCAAAAAATCGAATTTAGAATGTCCTGCCGCAAAATGCGATTACCAGGCTGGCTCCAGAAGCCAATTGCTGCGTGCGGCGTAGCAAGCAGCCATCACCAAAGCCGTGTTGTCTTTTAACCCCTTGATTTTCGGTATTTTTCCTCACTCACCAGCAGAAGCTTCGAGTCCCTGCAGCAGCGACAGGCCGCGCATCATACCACAAAATTCGTGTTTAGCTTTTTCTTGACCGGCTTATTTTTGAGCTCGACATACCTGGGTAAGCCATTGAAATAAGGCGGGTAATCCTCTCCGCGAATCAGTGGCTCGAGGTAACGTCGAGCCGCTGCGGTGATGCCGAAGCCGTCCGCGGTGATATAGCGTTTGGGGAGCATTTTTTCCTTGTTGGCTATTCGCGCCAACGGGGCCTCCTCAATCTTCCAGCGGTAAGGGTTGTCGGAGATGCGCTTGATCACCGGCATGACCGCCGTTTTTCCCTGCAATGCAAATTTAACGGCCGCCTCGCCGACCGCATATGCCTGCCTGACATCCGTCGCCGACGCGATATGCCGCGCCGAGCGCTGCAGGTAGTCGGCGACCGCGTAGTGGTACTTGTAGCCAAGGTTTTCACGAACCATGTTGGCCACCACCGGGGCCACTCCGCCCAGCTGGGCGTGGCCGAAGGCGTCCCGGGTGCCGGCTTCCGCAAGGAACTTGCCATTCCTGTAGCGGGCGCCCTCACTGACGACGATGACGCAATAGTCATAGGTTTTGACGCAGTGCCTGACGCGCTGGAGGAATTCGCGTTTGCGAAAGGGCACCTCCGGAAACAGGATGATGTGCGGCGCATCGGCCTCAGTCTTGCCCGCGAGACCTCCGGCCGCGGCAATCCATCCGGCGTGTCGCCCCATCACCTCCAGCACGAACACCTTGGTCGAGGTTTTCGCCATGGAGGCCACATCCAGCGCGGCCTCCTTCGTTGACACGGCGATATACTTCGCGACTGAGCCAAATCCGGGACAATTGTCAGTGACCGGCAGATCGTTATCGACGGTCTTCGGAATGCCCAGGCAGGTGACGGGAAACCCCATGCGTTTGCTGATCATCGACACCTTGTGTGCGGTGTCCATCGAATCGTTGCCGCCGTTATAAAAGAAATAGCCGATGTCATGCGCCTTGAACACTTCGATCAACCGCTCGTATTCAGCGCGGTTCTGCTCAATGCCCTTCAACTTGTAGCGAGCCGAGCCAAACGCCCCGCCGGGAGTGTGGCGCAACGCTGCAATCGCGCTGGCGGACTCCTTATTCGTATCGATCATGTCTTCAGTGAGTGCGCCAATGATGCCGTTTCTTCCCGCGTATACATTCGCGATTCGATCCTTGTGCTTGCGAGCGGTTTCGATGACGCCGCAGGCGCTTGCATTGATAACGGCTGTGACCCCGCCGGACTGCGCATAGAAGGCATTCATTCTCGACATGACACGATTCCTTTTTTCGCTGATTTGCCGCAAATTACCGAGCGCAAAGGATAGCGGAATCCGGCCTGCGGTTCAGCAGAACTCCGACAAAAACGAGTGCAAAGCGCCAATTTCATTAGGTACTTCCCGAATTGACCTCAATCGGTGGAGTCAGTAACGTAGGTCGCCCTGACACGAAGCAGCGGTCATTGCCTGACTGAAGACCTGCAAATTTATCGACGAGAAAATATCAATGCGTATCGTTCTGCTAGGCGCGCCCGGTTCCGGAAAAGGCACCCAGGCGCAAAAACTCATGGCGGATCAGCAAATCCCGCAAATTTCCACGGGGGACATGCTGCGCGCGGCGGTCGCCGAAGGCACTGAGTTCGGCAAACAGGCGAAAGCAGTGATGGAAGCCGGGCAGCTGGTGTCGGATGACATCGTGCTTGGCATCATCAGGGATCGTCTGGCCGCGCCCGATGTCGCGAATGGATTCATCCTCGATGGCTTTCCACGCACCGAGATCCAGGCGGCGGATCTTGACGTTTTGCTCGAACAGATTGCCCAGCCGCTCGATACCGCGGTACTCATGGATGTTGACTCCGATGTGCTGATGAAACGATTGACAGGGCGGCGCACCTGTTCGGTGACGGGCAAGTTGCTGAACATCTATTTTTCGCCACAAAGCGAAATCGACGAGTGCCTGCAAGCCGGCGGCGAGCTGATTCAGAGAGCCGACGATAACGAAGAGACCATCGCTAACCGCCTGGATGTGTATCGAACGCAGACCGAGCCCGTGATCGGCTACTACCGGAATCGGAATCAATTGATCACGGTTGATGCGGAAGGCGCCATCGACGACGTTTACCAGCGTCTCTGTGCGGCGCTCGAGACCTAGTTCTCCAGGACTTCCAGCAGGCGATTCCCCAATACCTGTCCGCGCCATCCCGAAAACATTCGGGAATGGCGCTGGCCGGCAATGGCGTCTGCCAGCTCTTTTCGAGGCGCGATGATTTCCGGTGCAATACCAAGATCCCTGGCCACTGCCGCGACGATACCGCTGAGGGCTTTGAGACGCGCCTTTTCCGCCTCGCCCGGACGCGCCGGAGGCTGGTAGTCGTTCTGCCGTGGCGGATTTTCAATCAGGTCCAGCAACTGTTCGCCATATTTGCGCAGGGTTGCCGGCGGCATTCCAGGAACAGTCCCGAGGGCAGACAGGGAATGCGGCCGCTCTGTCGCCAGCTGCAAGAGCACAGCATCCTTCATGATCCACTGACGGGGCCGGTTGGACGACTCAGCCCGTATTTCACGCCACTCTGCGAGCCCTTCAGCAATATTTCGCGACGCATTATTAAAGGATATCGCGCCGCGAATCCGGTTGATTGCCGTGCGTGGTTCGATCACGTACCAATCCAGGTTGAGCAGGGCGGCGGAGTCTTCAAGCGCCCAGTCGAATCGCCCGGCGCGGCGCAGTTCGTCCGTGAGTTTGGCGTGCGCCTCCAGCAGGTACTCGACGTCTTCAGCCGCATATTCGAGAAAGCTTTGTCGCAGCGGACGCTTGCTCCAATCGGCCCTGGTATGCGACTTCGGCAGGTCGACTTCGAATAACATTTTGATGAGGTTGGCGTAACCGATTTGCGGCGCCTCACCGAGCAGGGCTGCTGCAACCTGGGTGTCGAACAGAGTTTGCGGCATTTGCCGAGCCGATTGATAAATGACCTCGATGTCCTGTCGTCCGGAGTGGACGATCAGCTCGCACGCGCAGAGCGCCTGCCACAGGCCGGTCATGTCGAGATCGGCAAGAGGATCGATGCAAAATATGTCTCTGCCGGTATTCAGCTGCACCAGGCACAACTGCGGATAATAGGTGCTTTCGCGCATGAATTCCGTGTCGAGCCCTATCGGCTGGCTGCTTTGCAGCGCATGTGCCAGTTCGTTGGCGGCGCGTGGCTCATCTATGTATTCAAATTTCGTCATCAAGTAAGCTTGGTTACGGGCGCGCACGAAAGGTTATCATGCAACGCTGATGCGAATGCGGACAATTCAGCAGGGGAAACCGTGTATCGACTAATCCAGACCTTCTGGGGCATTTGCCTGTTGCGCAAGGGGCCCGGCGATCTGCCTCGATCGGCTTTGCTGTTTGTTTTCAGCGTAGCCCTCTATGCACTGCCGGAAATGGCGCGGCATATTTTCATCGAATCGATGTCCCCTCGTGACCTGATGGTCCTGATCGCTGCGATTACGGCGGCGTTTGCATTCTATGGCCTGGTCCTGACCATTCATGGACTGCAGGCGCGCTTCCTGCAGATGGCCACCGCCATCATGGGGGCAGGAGCCATATTGTCAGCACTGATGTTTCTCGCTGGTGCGATTTTTGGCGAAACCACCGTACAACAGTCGGCAGGCTGGTTTCTGCTCGGTTGGTCGATACTGATCGAAGGGAATATCATTGCGCGAACCCTGCAGCAAAACCTGCTGGTGGGTATTTCGCTAGCTATTGTCGTCGTGATAATGCAACTGGGAATTTACGTCATGATGGGGCCGGGACCTGGGCAACTGAGTCAATGAAAATTCATATTCTGGGAATTTGCGGTACTTTCATGGGCGGCGTCGCGGTGCTTGCCAGGGCAGCCGGTCATGAAGTTAGCGGATCCGATGCCAACGTCTACCCGCCGATGAGTGCGCAGCTCGAAAATCTCGGCATCGATATCCATGAGGGCTATGACGAACAGCAGTTGGATGCCGTGCCCGACTGTGTTGTCGTTGGCAATGCGATGAGTCGTGGCAATGCCTGCGTCGAGGCCATGCTGAATCGCGGTCTTCGCTACCAGTCAGGGCCACAGTGGCTGGCCGAAAACGTCTTGCAGGATCGCTGGGTCCTGGCTGTCTCGGGCACGCACGGCAAGACCACGACCGCGAGCATGCTCGCCTGGATACTCGAGGATGCCGGGCTCAATCCCGGTTTTCTGATTGGCGGTATTCCCGCCAATTTCGGAATTTCGGCGCGCTTCGGCGAGTCCCCCTATTTCGTTGTCGAGGCGGACGAATACGATACGGCGTTCTTCGACAAACGGGCCAAGTTTGTGCATTACCGCCCACGCACGTTGATCATTAACAACATCGAATATGATCACGCGGATATCTACAGGGACCTCGACGCCATTTACTGGCAATTTCACCAGCTGCTGCGGACAGTGCCGGGCGACGGCCTGATCGTTGCCAGGCAGGCCGATCCCGGCATCGACAAGGTTTTGGCGATGGGTTGCTGGTCAAAGCGGCAGGGCTTTGCGGCACAGGCAAACGCCGACTGGTGGGGCGAGTTTGTCGACGCTGAGCAGACAGCGATTCGTGTCATCAACCCGTCGCAGCAGTCGGCAAGCAGCAGCTGGCAATTAAACGGTGCCCACAACCTCGAGAATGCGGTTGCAGCGATTGCTGCCGCTTGCGATGTGGGCGTGCCGTTCGACCAGGCCGTGGCGTCGCTGGCTGGATTCAAGGGCGTAAAAAGACGCCTGGAGCAGACTGCGACCGTGGGTACGATCTCCGTCTACGATGATTTCGCCCATCACCCGACTGCGATTCGCCGCACCATCGAAGGGATCAAGAGACGTGATCCTGAAAGGCGCCTGGTCATTGCCCTCGAACCGCGCTCCAACACCATGAAAATGGGGGTGCATAATCGAACCCTGGCGGCTTCCCTCGAAGACGCTGACTTTGTCCATGTATTTCTGCCGGGAGGAGCGGATGATCCCCTTGGCGAGCAGCTTCGGGCCCTGGGCAAGGCGGTCGCGCTGCATGACAGTTATGAGGAGCTGGTAGCGGCGATCGTGGATGGTGCGCGAGCCGGCGACAACCTCGTCTTCATGAGCAACGGTGGCTTCGGGGCTTGCCGGGAAACCGTTACCGGCCGCCTGCAGAAGGCCGCCTCCTGACCCGGCGGGCTCGAATTTCCCGACGCCCGGCCTATACTTAAGCAGCTACTTAGCGCGGTGCGCTGAACGTAGCCAGTGTGCGCCACGGCCGCAGTGGTGGACAAAGAGGGGGGCGGCATGAGGCAGTTGTGTTGAATATTCCATTGTTTCCATTGCGTACCGTGCTGTATCCCGGCGGTCCGTTGCCGTTGCGCATTTTTGAATCCCGTTATCTCGACATGGTCAGTCGCTGCCTGAAGGACGACCAGCCGTTTGGCGTATTGCTGATCAAGGAAGGGGAGGAAACCGGCAAGGCGCCGGCAACCTATACCGTCGGTACCCTGGCCCGAATCATGGACTGGTACCAGGGCAGTGATGGCATCCTGGGCATCACCGCGATTGGTGAATCGAGGTTCCGGGTAAAGTCAGTTCGAAAGATGCCGGACGGCCTGTTGGTCGGGGAGGTCGAAACGCTGGACAACGAGCCTTGGCAGCCGCTGCCCGACAGGTATAAGCCACTCGCCGAAATTCTCTCGGCAGTACTCGATGACCTGGGCAAGCTGTACGAGTCCTTTGAGCGCCATTATGACGACGCTTCCTGGGTCAGCTACCGGTTTGCCGAAATCCTGCCCGTCGGAACGACACAAAAACAGTTCTGGCTCGAACACGAACAACCCATCGAGCGCCTGGAGCTCATCGACCGCGTCCTGCACGAGGTACATGGACCCGCCAATCTCGCCTGAGTGTTTCCCGGCCGTTCGGCCGGGCTATTCCGCGAGTTCAGCAAACACCCTGTCGGCCGCTTCCAGCGTCGCGGTGATTTCCTTCTCGCCATGGGCTTTTGACACGAAGCCCGCCTCGAATGCAGATGGTGCGAGGTAAATATTGTTCGCCAGCATGCCGTGGAAGAAACGCTGGAACATTTTCACGTCTGCATTGACGATCTGGCCAAACGTCCGCATCGGGCCATCGTCACTGAATACCAGGCCAAACATGCCGCCTTCTGCAGCGGCGCAAAATGGCAGGTCGTATTGCGCTGCGAGTGCTTCCAGTTCGTGAGTGAATTCGCGGGTAACCGCCGAGAGGTCTTCGTAAAAGCCAGGCTGGTCGATGCCATCCAGTGTTGCCAGGCCAGCGGCCATTGCCACGGGATTGCCCGACAGCGTACCCGCCTGGTAAACCGGGCCATTCGGCGCCAGGTGCTCCATGATATCGGCACGGCCGCCAAACGCGGCCGCCGGCATGCCGCCACCAACGATCTTGCCCAGCGTGGTCAGATCAGGCCTGATGCCATAAATTGCCTGTGCACCACCCTTGGCAACCCGAAAACCGGTCATCACTTCGTCAAATATCAGCAGGGCGCCTGAAGCATCACACTGCTCACGCAGGGCCTCCAGGAAACCGTCTACCGGCTTCACCATGTTCATGTTGCCCGCAATCGGCTCAACGATGACGCAGGCGATTTGCTCACCAATTTCTGCGAAGGCCTGTTCGACAGCCTCGATGTTATTGAATTCCAGCGTGATCGTGTGCTCGGCGAGTCCGGCCGGCACCCCCGGCGAACTCGGTACGCCCAGCGTCAGCGCACCCGAACCGGCCTTGATCAGCAGGGAGTCGGAATGACCGTGGTAGCAGCCCTCGAACTTGACGATCTTGTCGCGACCAGTGAAGCCCCGGGCGAGGCGAATGGCGCTCATCGTGGCTTCCGTGCCCGAGCTCACCATGCGAATACGCTCTATGGATGGCATCAGGGAGATGATCCTTTCCGCGAGGCGCGTTTCCAGCACGCAGGGAGCGCCAAAACTTAAGCCGCGCTCCGCCGTTTCACAGACCGCCTGAATGACCGACGGGTCTGCATGGCCGAGGATCATCGGACCCCAGGAACCGACATAGTCGATCAGCCTGCGGCCGTCTTCGGTTTCAACGTAAGCGCCACGCGCGCTTTTGAAAAACAGCGGATCGCCACCCACCGAGGCGAAAGCGCGCACCGGCGAGTTCACGCCACCGGCAATGACTTTTCTGGCGTCTGAAAACAGGCTCATAAAATCTCCATCAAAAAACAAATGCTACCTAAGCTGGCCGCCGAGTGAAATGTTGACGACATAGAGTATGATTAGTACATGCGATCGTCACTACGGGTCAGCCAAAGAAATTAGTTATGAATACTTATATGTGTCTCGTTTGCGGATATGTATACGACGAACAGGAAGGCGATCCTGGGTCGGCTATTCCTCCAGGAACGCGCTGGGCCGATATACCGCAGAGCTGGCGTTGCCCGGACTGCGGTGCCGGCAAGGAAGACTTCGAAATGGTTGAAATCTAACGGTCGTCGCGAAGCTCTCCCGTCAGCTGCAATACCTGCAGGTCTTTTTGCTGCAGCAGAGCCGGCACGCCGTCCGCGCCAACCAGGTGCATCGACCCCATGACAACCAGGTAGTCCTGCTCATCGTCCAGTAATTGTTCGATCTGCTCTGCCCAGCGTCGATTACGTTCGCTGACGATGACGGCATAGAGTTCCGGGTAGCGCGCAATATCTTCAAGCATTTGTGCCTCTATAAAGGCCACGTCCCCATGCCGCCATGCGTGGATGAGGGCATCCATTTGCTGTTCGAGGTCGTGGTTGGAATCGAGGGTCTGCAACAGCAGTTGACGTTGCGTATCAAGCGTCAGCGACGCGAGAAATTCAAACTGTTCACGCAGCGTTTCGAGCCCCGTTATTTCCTTGCCGTCGCTCGCAGCGCGCGACACCAGGTGCGCCTCGATTCCCAGGGCGGGATTGAAACCGATGCGACTCAGTAGCAGTTGCTCGATGGTCACGGCGGCAAGCCATGGCCGGCTTTGCTGCAATAACTCAAGCGGTATGTCCAGCGCGGTGGCGGCCTGCTCTACGCCCGGATAGAGCTCGGGGCCCATCAACTGGCGCAGGCTCTGGTCCGCGGGAAGTACACCCAGCTGCCGCATGATTGCCTGTGCAGCAAAGGGATCCAGGTCATCGAGATCGATTTCCATGATGATCGATTCGGATTCAAGGTAGGCGGTTTCGATGGCAGCAGGTAACGGGTAGTCCTGTTCCCGCAACATGTGGATGGACCCCAGCAAAAAAACCTGGTTGGATGCGCCGCTGACCCGCCAGACCGGCGTCTTGTCGGCAACGGCGGACCAGCCGGGCTGGGCGATACAGCACGCCAGCACAAGCAGGAAGCCAAAAAGCGCTGTTTTTCTGTCAGTCATTGACCCATACCACGGTGGAGCGAATCGTACCATCGGGCACGAGTTCGACTTGCCGGTAAGCCGGTGGCCTGTCGTCAACGGCAAACAGGTCGCTATGCGGCTTGAATTGCCGACACGTCGACGGTGTTGCGATAACTTCGATGTCGCCATGGCGCACGGCGTAATCCTGGTGCACGTGACCCGACAGGGTGCCGCGTATGCCGGGTATGGCAGCCAGCTCCTGCAGCAGTTCGGCGGCGCCTTCGAGCCCCACCGAGTCCAGCCAACGGCTGCCCATGCGGGCTGGCGGATGGTGCAGGCAGACCAAGACATGCTCGCTGCCGGCTACAGCAACAACGCGTTTAAGCCGCTCGACCTCTGCAGCCGCAACCCGTCCGCCCGCGACGCCGGCAACGCAGCTGTCGATGCCGACGACCAGCCAGTTCTGCAGCACCTGCGCATCACAGCAGGTAAACGGATCCACTGCCAGCACGCTCTGCATCAGAACCGGAATATCGTGATTTCCCGGAATACAGGCTACCGGGATGTCGAGGCCGGCAAAGCAGTCGCGAAATCTCTCATAAGCTTGCCGCGAATCGTCCTGGATCAGGTCGCCTGTAACCGCAACGAGGTCAGCCTGCCAGTTACTCGCGCGAATATGCTCGATGACCGCTGCCAGGGATTGCAGCGTGTTCCTGCCACGCAGTTCGCCGTCTGCGCTGGCAAACAGGTGCGGGTCCGTGACGTGCAGTACGCGAGCGGGTCGTGGCCCGGGCTGTTCACCAGAGCCCGTCATGGCATGCTGATTGCTGCGTGGGTCATGGCCACTATCATAGCCTTTGCCATCCGCCACTAACAAACCTGAAAAAGGCCCGCAGGCGGCGATTTTTCGCCTGCCTGCGGGCCTGTTAACAACTCGCCGTTAATCAGTAGCGATAGTATTCGGGTTTGAACGGCCCGTGTTTGTCGACGCCGATATACCTTGCCTGCTCGTCGGTCAGTTCCGTCAGGTGCACCCCGATTCTTGCCAGATGCAGCGCGGCAACCTTTTCGTCGAGGTTTTTCGGCAGGACATACACTTTCTTTTCGTAGTTGTCCGCATTCGTCCACAGTTCGATCTGTGCGAGCACCTGGTTGGTGAACGAGGTTGACATCACGAAACTCGGGTGGCCGGTGGCACAGCCGAGGTTAACCAGCCGGCCTTCAGCCAGCAGAATAATGCGTTTGCCGTTCGGGAAGATGACGTGATCGACCTGCGGCTTGATGTTTTCCCATTCGTACTGATGCAGGTAGGCAACGTCGATTTCATTATCGAAATGCCCGATATTGCAGACTATCGCCTGATCCTTCATGCGTTCCATTTGCTCGCCGGTGACCACGTGGTAATTACCGGTCGCCGTAACGACGATGTCCGCCTGCTCACACGCCTTGTCGAACTCGACCACACGATAGCCTTCCATCGCTGCCTGCAGTGCGCAGATCGGATCGATTTCAGTGACCCAAACGGTTGCGCCCAGACCGCGCAAGGACTGCGCGCAGCCTTTGCCGACGTCTCCGTAGCCGCAAACCACGGCAATCTTGCCGGCAATCATGACGTCGGTGGCCCGCTTGATGCCGTCCACGAGCGATTCGCGGCAGCCGTAAAGGTTATCGAACTTGGACTTGTTCACCGAGTCGTTGACGTTGAAGGCAGGGCACAGCAAGGTGCCGTCCTGCGTCATGTCATACAGTCGCTTGACGCCGGTCGTGGTTTCCTCGGAC
This sequence comes from Woeseiaceae bacterium, assembly GCA_036526055.1. GTDB lineage: Bacteria > Pseudomonadota > Gammaproteobacteria > Steroidobacterales > Woeseiaceae > JAHEFE01. The sequence goes on along the minus strand of DATCZF010000258.1, from coordinate 145 downwards.
ACCCCTTTCACGTCCTTCATGATTTCCGGGTACTTGTCGTGCATGACCAGCGTCAGGTCGCCGCCGTCGTCAAGCAGCATGTTCGGGGTCCAGCCGTCAGGGCCGTTGATCGTCTGCTCCACGCACCACCAGTACTCTTCTTCCG
>DATCZF010000257.1:0-4212 GCA_036526055.1 Woeseiaceae bacterium | reverse complement strand
TGAATCACCTGATGTGGCTTGGTGCTCATGGCCTCGATATCGGCGCGATGACGATGTTTCTGTACACGTTCCGTGAGCGCGAGGACCTGCTCGATTGTTACGAAGCGGTCTCCGGCTCGCGGATGCATGCCACGTATTACCGTCCGGGCGGCGTCTATCGCGACCTGCCGGATACGATGCCGAAGTACAAGGCGTCAAAATGGCGCAGCCAGAAAGACGTCGATCGGCTTAACGAAATTCGCCAGGGCGGCATGCTCGATTTTCTCGAGGCATTCACCGACAGGCTGCCGCGCTGCATCGATGATTATGAAACCCTGCTGACGGACAACCGTATCTGGAAGCAGCGCACGGTCAATATTGGTGTGGTGACGCCTGAGCGCGCATTGCAACTGGGCTTTACCGGTCCAATGCTGAGGGGCTCCGGCATCGCCTGGGATTTGCGCAAGAAGCAACCCTATGCCGTGTATGACCGGCTGGACTTCGATATTCCTGTGGGCGTGAATGGCGACTGCTACGACCGTTACCTGGTGCGCGTGGAAGAAATGCGCCAGTCCAACAATATTATTCGGCAATGCATCAAGTGGCTGCGGGACAACCCGGGCCCGGTAATGATTGACGACTACAAGATTGCACCGCCCCAGCGGGTGGAGATGAAAGACGACATGGAGTCGTTGATTCATCACTTCAAACTGTTTACGGAAGGCTACTGCGTACCCGAGGGTGAGGCCTATGCGGCCATCGAGCATCCGAAGGGCGAGTTTGGCGTCTACATCGTGTCTGACGGCGCGAACAAACCTTACCGCGTAAAGATTCGTCCGCCCGGATTTGTGCATTTGTCCGGTATGGCGGAGATGGTCGAGGGCCACATGCTGGCCGACGTCGTCGCGGTGATTGGTACTTTGGACATAGTTTTTGGTGAGGTTGATCGATGAGCGACGGCGCTGTGCTGTCTGGGCACGTACGCGAAGAAATAGACCGCTGGAAAGCGCGTTTTCCGGAAGGAAAGCAGCGCTCCGCGGTGATTGCCGCGCTGCATGCGGTGCAGCATGAAAATAACGGCTACCTGACCGTGGAGCAGCTTAACGCGGTAGCGGAATATCTGGATTTACCGACCATCCAGGTCTATGAGGTAGCGACATTTTATTCGATGTTCGAAACCAAACCGGTTGGCAGGCACAACATCTCGATTTGCACCAACGTATCGTGCATGTTGCGCGGTGCTGACGAGCTGGTCGACCACGTCGAAAAGAAGCTGGGAATTGGCCTTGGCGAAAGCACGACGGACGGCCGTATTTACCTGAAGCGCGAAGAAGAATGCCTGGCCGCCTGTTGTGGTGCGCCGATGATGATGGTGAATCACAAGTACCACGAGAATCTCACTCCTGCGAAGGTCGATGAGATCCTGGACGCACTGGATTAGGGCCATGGAACAGAATCTCGTTTGTTTTAATACCTTCGGTTCGGAAAACTCCTGGACGCTGGACACCTACCTGAAACACGACGGGTATCAAGCCTGGCGCAAAGTACTCAAGGGTGAACTGAGCCGCGAGCAGATCATCGAGGAAGTGAAAGCGTCCGGATTGCGCGGACGCGGTGGCGCCGGGTTTCCCACCGGTTTGAAGTGGACCTTCATGCCGCGTGGCACCGGGCAGCAGAATTACCTGGTCTGCAATTCCGACGAGAGTGAGCCGGGTACCTGCCATGATCGCGAGATCCTGCGCTACAACCCGCACTGCCTGATCGAGGGAATGGCACTGGCAGCGTATGCGATGGAAGCAACGGTCGCCTATAACTACATCCGCGGCGAATTTATTGACGAACCGATTCCGCGCTTCGAGGCAGCTGTAAAAGAAGCCTACGAGGCGGGTCTTCTGGGCCGGAATATTCAGGGGTCGGGGATCGATTTTGACCTGCATACCTTTATCGGCGCCGGCGCGTATATCTGCGGCGAAGAAACGGCGTTGCTGGAATCGCTGGAAGGCAAGCAGGGCAGGCCACGCTTCAAGCCGCCATTTCCCGCCAACTATGGTCTGTACGGCAGGCCGACCACTGTCAACAACACACAGAGCCTGGCCAGTGTTCCCGCCATCATGCGCAATGGTGGCGCCTGGTTTGCCGGTCTCGGGCCAGAGGGTTCGGGAGGCACGGCGCTGTATTCGGTTTCGGGTCATGTCGAAAAGCCGGGTAACTACGAGTTGCCCATGGGCATCCCGTTCAAGGACCTGCTGGAAGTTGCCGGGGGAATGCTTGGTGGCCGCAAACTCAAGGCGGTGATCCCGGGTGGCTCGTCGGTACCGGTCATGCCCGGCGAGATCATCATGAACTGCACGATGGACTACAAATCCCTGCAGGATGCGGGTTCATCGTTCGGCACGGGCGCGGTCATGGTGATGGACGAAACGACCTGCATGGTCAAGGTGCTGCGCCGAATCGCCCGCTTCTACATGGCGGAATCCTGCGGACAGTGCACCCCGTGTCGCGAAGGCACCGGCTGGTTGTACCGCATGCTGACAAGAATTATCGACGGCGAAGGGCAGAAAGAAGATCTTCAAAAGCTCGTCGACGTCGCCAACAAGATCGAGGGCCATACAATTTGCGCGCTCGGTGATGCTGCAGCCTGGCCTGTACAGAGTTTTCTGAAACATTTCTATCATGAGTTCGAATACATGGTTGAAAACCATGGCCGCAGTATCGTCGACGATGCTTCGCAGGCCGCTGCCTGAGTGATGTGATTTGGCATGAGTGACGATATCGTAAACATTGAAGTAAACGGCGAAACGGTCGAGGCCCGCAAAGGCCAGATGCTGATCGAGGTGACTGACAAGGTTGGCGCTTACGTGCCGCGGTTCTGTTACCACGAAAAGCTCAGCATTGCCGCCAATTGCCGCATGTGTCTCGTTGAGGTGGAAAAGGCACCGAAGCCGTTGCCGGCTTGCGCCACTCCGGTCACTGCGGGAATGAAAGTCTTTACGCGCTCGCCCAAGGCGATTTCCGCGCAAAAGGCGACGATGGAGTTCCTGCTGATCAACCATCCGCTCGACTGCCCGATTTGCGACCAGGGGGGCGAGTGCGAGTTGCAGGACCTCTCGATGGGCTATGGTCGTGACGTGTCCCGCTATGCGGAGCGCAAACGGGTAGTCAAGGACAAGAACATCGGTCCGCTGATCTCGACCGACATGACGCGCTGCATCCACTGCACGCGCTGTGTACGCTTCGGCGAGGAAATCACCGGCATTCCGGAACTCGGCACCTGCGGTCGTGGCGAGAACGTGAAAATCAGTACCTACGTTGAGAAGACCGTCGATCACGAACTCTCGGCCAACATCATCGACCTTTGCCCGGTCGGCGCGCTCAATAACAAGCCCTATCGCTACAGCGCGCGGGCCTGGGAAATCGAGCAGCGTGCCACCGTGGCGCCGCATGATTGTGCCGGCTCGAACATTTTCGCTCACGTATTGCGAGGCACCGTGAAACGCGTCGTGCCGCGCAGTAATGAGGCGATCAACGAGACCTGGATTGCCGATCGTGACCGCTTCAGCTACGAAGGTATCTACAGCGACGACCGGCTGACCGGCCCGCGCATCAAGCGCGATGGCCAGTGGCATGACATCGGCTGGGACGACGCATTACAGGCGCTGGCCGACAAGCTGAAGGCTGCTGGCAGTGACCTCGGCATGCTGGTATCGCCCAGTGCGACACTGGAAGAAGATTACCTGTTGGCAAGGCTCGCCGATGCACTCGGTACCGCCAACATCGATCATCGGCTGCGGCAGAGTGACTTCTCTGACCAGCAGAACGATCCCATATTCCCATGGCTTGGTTGCAGCATCGAAGATCTCGAAAACCAGGACGCAATCCTGGTGATTGGTTCGAATGTTCGCAAAGAAGTCCCGATAATAGCCCACCGCATCCGTAAAGCGGCGCTCGGTGGCTCCGCGGTAAGCTTTGTCAACGACAAGGCCTATCCCTACTTTTTTGCTACCACGCAAAACATCGGTACGGCAGACATCATTGCCGAACTGGCCGGCGTAGCGGCTGCAGCCGCAAAGCTGAGTGGTAAAGCCCTCCCGGGTTGCGTCGAAAAAGTATGTGCCGGAGCTGGCGCAGGCGCAGGACACGAAGCGATCGCAAGATCGCTGCTGGATGCTGACAAGGGGCTGGTCCTTTGCGGGTTGCTCGCCAAACGGCACGCGGCATTTGCCGTTGTTCGCC
>DATCZF010000256.1:0-5415 GCA_036526055.1 Woeseiaceae bacterium | reverse complement strand
CTTCGCAAACGCAGCTGAAGCCATCTTTGCGGAGAACCTGCATTGGAACGGCAAGGCACATTGCGCAACTCCCCGTTGGGCGCGGCCGGAAAACCCTCTTCCCTGAACAATCTCCCCGTTGGGCGCGGCCGGAAATTACTCTTCCACCAATAAGAATAGCCCCCGCAGAAGGCCAGAAACCGTAAGTGATAGTGCTTATGGCGAAAGGTAGAAGCAGCGTCTTTACTGGATTATGCAGGGAGAGATTCGAGTGCGTTTTGCGGGTTGGCGCGGGCGCATGAAGTCAGGCAGCCCGCGGAGCGGAATCCCACCAGGCGCAATGAGAGCGATGGTCGACGGATTGCTGCGATGCGAAATACCCTTGTAATTGGTGTCGGCAATATCCTGTTGAGGGATGATGGGGCCGGGGTCCATGCCATGCGCGAGCTGCGTGATTCCCAGCCGCCGCTCGAATCCACGGATTTCATTGACGCCGGGACGCTGAATTTCATGCTGGCGACGGACATCGAAAGCGCCGGCAACCTGATCGTTTTCGATGCTGCAGACTTTGCTGCTGAGCCAGGGTCCATCCGCTGCTTCGTCAACGGAGACTTCGACGATTTCCTGTTTTCCGGTAGCCGCAGCGCCCACGAGATTGGCATCGCCGACCTGATGGATTTCGCTCGAATGCTCGACAGGGTCCCGAATAACCGCGCCCTGATTGGCCTGCAGCCGGAGATAATCGACTGGGGTGACTGGCTCAGCGAGGCGGTCGAGGCAGCGGTGCCTCAGGCGGTTGCCCTGGCGCGCGGACTGATCGAATCATGGAATTCTCCTGCAAGGCGCGCGCGGACGCATGCAGCGGATACTTATCATGTCCGCGCCTGATCTGTTCGACGTGCAGCCTGCGTCATGCAGCGGCAACGTTGAATTGTTACTGCATGAAATTCGCCATGCCCTGCGACGGCTGAGTCTCGGTGGCAGCGGCACTTCGATCGATCTTGGCAGTTTGCCATTCGCCCCGGGCGAGCAAGAGCAGTTGCTCGAAGTTCTTGGCGAGGGCGAAGTCAGTGCGGATGTCAGGGTGCTTGGCCATAGCGCCGTTCGCGAAACGCAGCTGCCGGGTGTCTGGCTGGTAACCCATTACAACGCGTCAAACGGGGTGATGGCCACGCTGATAGAGGTCGCGCGCATCCCCGAAATCCTTCTCGCCCAGCCGCAGGACATGACGCGTGGTATCAACCATCTCGAGGTGCGCCTCGGGGTTGACGGGAGACATAGTGATGCTTGAGAAAAATACCCTGGGTGAGTACCTCTATGAGCACGGTGTTTCGCGGCGCGCGTTCATGAAGTACTGCGCCGCGATCACGTCTCTGATGGCTTTACCCCCGCAAATGGTTGGCAAAGTTGCCGCGGCACTCGAACAGGCACGCCGGCCTTCTGTCATCTGGTTGTCTTTCCAGGAATGCACTGGCTGTACGGAGTCCCTGGCGCGGGCTCATGCGCCAACCCTGGAATCCCTGATTTTCGATGCGATATCACTTGATTACCATCACACGCTGCAGGCGGCATCGGGGGTCGGCGCTGAAACCGCGAGGCTCGAGGCGATGAGCGAGAATGCAGGCGGTTACATATTGATCGTCGATGGTTCGATCCCGCTTGCCGATGACGGCTACTCAACCATTGCGGGTATCAGCAATCGGCAGATGCTGCTGGAGGCCGCAGAAAATGCCGGCGCCGTGATCGCGGTAGGATCCTGCGCATCCTTTGGCGGGCTGCCGCACGCAGCACCGAATCCTACCGGCGCCGTCTCCGTCAGCGACGTTCTGCCTGATACAACGGTGGTCAACATTTCGGGCTGTCCACCCATTCCGCAGGCAATCACCGGCGTGCTGGCGCATGTCCTGACCTTTGGCGGTTTGCCGGACCTGGATGATTTACATCGTCCCAAGGCGTTCTACGGACAAAATATTCATGATCGCTGTTATCGCCGTCCGTTTTACGAACGCGGCGAGTTTGCGGAAACCTTTGATGACGAAGGCGCTCGCCAGGGCTGGTGCCTGTACAAGCTCGGTTGCAGGGGGCCGCTGACCCACAACGCCTGTGCGACCCTCAAATGGAACAACTCAACAAGTTTTCCGATCGCTGCCGGGCATGGCTGCCTGGGTTGTTCCGAACCCAACTTCTGGGATGCCGGTGGTTTTTATAACGCCGTATCAATCGGCCGGTGGGGATCGCGGGAAGCACTGCTTGGCGCGCTTGCAGGCGGCGCTGCACTGGGTATTGGTTCCGCGCTCGCGGCGCGCGCCAAGCAAAAGAAGGCGGCAAGCGAGAGAGAGGAGTCGGCATCATGACGTTGCTCGAATTTGCCCGCGGGCCAGCGCTGCAGGTGTCTCTTACGATACTGCTCCTGGGTATTGCATGGCGCATGCTGGGCGCTTTATTCCTGCAGTTACGCCAGGATTTTTCCCGTCCGCGCAAACGCAGCGCCATGCAGGATGGGATGCGCACGATGGCGACGCGCTCTGTCCCGCCACACGCTTTCGAAAAGAAAATCTGGCTGGTTCACATACTGGGCTACATCTGGCATATCTGCCTGTTCGTATCCGTGTTGCTGTTTACGCCGCATATCCTGCTGTTTGAGTCGATCCTGGGGTTTGGCTGGCCAGGCATTCCCGGAAGTTTTGTTCTCGTTGCCGCAGCCATTGCGCTCGCCATCCTGTTAGGCCTGACGCTGCGGCGGCTGGTGCACCCGGTACATCGGCTAATCTCCAACGCCGATGACTACATCAGCATCATTCTGACGATGGTGGCGCTTTTGAGCGGAATACTCGCTTACGCCCATCTCGGGCTTGCGTATGAGACGATGCTGGCACTGCACCTGCTGGCGGCAGAGTGCCTGTTCATATGGTTCCCGTTTGGCAAATTGATTCACACCCTGATGATCTGGCCGGCGCGCTTTGAGGCCGGCAAGGAATTCGGGCGCAGGGGGGTCAAAGCATGACTATCGCCAATCCCAGGGTGCAGGAGTTCAGCGAGTACCTGGCCAGTCGCCAGGGCGAAGGCAAGGGGCGCCAGTACAGTGACGAGGAAAAGCTCGAGCGCGTGCGCCTTGTTTTCAATACGTATTTCGACAATGGCATGGCCGTCGATCTCGAGACCTGTATCAATTGCGGCATGTGCGCGGAAGCGTGTCAGTTTTACGAAGTGGGCAACGACCCGCATTTCGCGCCAGTCAACAAGACGGCGTTGCTACGCAGACATTACCGCCGCGAACTGAGCCCGATGCGCATCCTGTTTCGCCCGTTCACGGCGAAGATTACGGCAGCGGATCTCGATACCTGGAGCCGGCTGGTTTTTGGCGCCTGCACGGACTGCAGCCGCTGCGACATGATGTGTCCGATGGGCATACGACTTTCCCGAATGATTCGGCTGACACGCAAGGCGCTGTTTGAAGCCGGCGTGGTGCCGGCCGAACTGGAGCTGTTCGAGCAGGAGCAACGTGACCACAACAAACTGTTCGGTGTAGATGCCGGTTACCTGGAAAAATGTGTCGAAGAATTGCGCCAGCGCGGGCTGAAAGTACCCATGGATAAAGACCAGGCGGACGTCATGGTGCTGACTACCGCGCTGGATTTGCGAGTGTTTCAAGACGAGCTCGCGGCGTACGCGAAAATACTGAACAAGCTCGGCGTGAACTGGACCTTGCGATCTGCTGCCTTCGAAGGAACAAATTACGGACTGATCAGCGGCGACACACGCGGCCAGGCCGTTCAGAGCAGCCGCATAATTGACGAGGCAACGGCCTGCGGCGCAAAAGTGCTGCTGACACCGGACCGCGGCCATGCGTATCTCGCAATGCGCTGGGAGGCGGCCAATATCAGGAAGGCGGAACTCGGGTTCACCGTGTTGTCCATGCCGGAGTTCCTGGTGCAGGAGATCAGGTCCGGCCGTTTGTCCCTGGGCCCGCCGAAGAACGGCAGCTCTGCCTTGTTTCATGATGCCTGCCGAATGGGACGCCAGTCGGGCGTGTATGCCGAGCCGAGAGAGATCATCAAGGCGCTTGGGCTGCAGCTGCGCGAAAGCGAGAGCGAACAGCGGGAAGAATACTGCTGCGGCGGTGGTTGCGGCGAATTCGTGCTCAAGGACTATGCGGACCTCCGGCAAAAAGTATTTGAAATCCATCGCCGCGAAGCGGACGAAAGTGGCGCCGATATGGTTATCACCGAATGCTCCGCGTGCCGGTTTAATTTCCTGACCGCCGCCGAGCGCGCGCAATGGAAAAAACCCATAGCGAGTCTTACAGAACTGGTCGCGGAACAGATGCGGGCCTAGTACCGCGTTCTTCGGTGACCAGGTAATGGACTTTAACGAGGGGTCGAGACGATGAACGACAGAATAGTGGTTGATCCCATAACCCGTATCGAAGGGCACTTGCGGATTGAGGCCGAGATGAATGGCGACACCATCCTGAATGCCTATTCATCCGGAACGATGGTGCGAGGAATCGAAATCATCCTCAAGGGGCGCGATCCCCGTGATGCGTGGGCATTTACCCAGAGAATCTGCGGCGTTTGCACCCTGGTGCACGGCATCGCGTCGATTCGGGCCGTGGAAAATGCGCTTGATTATGCAATTCCGCCAAACGCGCAGTTGATTCGCAACCTGATGATTGGTGCGCAGTATATTCATGATCACGTGATGCATTTTTACCATTTGCACGCGCTCGACTGGGTCGATGTCGTATCTGCCCTGGAGGCGAATCCACAGGCGACGGCAGAACTCGCCCAGTCCATCAGCAAGTACTCGAAGAGTTCACCGGGCTACTTCGCTGACCGGCAAAAGAAACTGCGTACGTTCGTTACAGCCGGGCAACTGGGGATTTTTGCCAAGGCTTACTGGGGTCATCCGGCCTACAAGCTGCCTCCGGAGGCCAACCTGATGGCGGTGTCGCATTACCTGGACGCCCTCGAATGGCAGCGCGATGTCGCTCGTCTGCTGACGATCTTTGGCGGTAAAAATCCGCACCCGAATTTCCTGGTAGGCGGCGTTCCCTGTCCCATCGATTTGAATTCCGATTCGGCCATCAATGCGGAGCGGCTGTCGCAGGTGCAGGGAATCATCACGACAATGCAGGAATTCGTGAATGACGTGTACGTTCCCGACACCCTGGCGATCGCAAGTTTTTACAAGGACTGGGGCGATCGGGGTGAGGGTACAGGGAACTTCCTGGCAGTCGGTGATTTGCCGGCAACGACCATGGATGACCCTGACGGATTTTTCTTCAAGCGCGGTGCCATTCTCAATCGCGACCTCGGCCGCGTTCATGAAGTTGACCTGGATGCCGAGGACGAGGTTGCGGAATTTGTGGCCCATTCCTGGTACGACTATTCTGCGGGCAAGACGGCAGGACTGCATCCCTATGGCGGGGAGACG
>DATCZF010000255.1:0-7793 GCA_036526055.1 Woeseiaceae bacterium | reverse complement strand
CGCAGGCTTTGCATCTGGTATATCCCGATCGCCAGCAGGGTCATGACGATGTCGTCGCTCGCCTTTAACGGCTTTTGTAACAGCGCGCGCACACTGTCCCGCAACTGCCAGTGATGGCGAATGCAGCCGTAGGCCAGCATTGACAACAAACCCCGGTCCCGGTCGCTGACGGCCGGCAGCGCGACGCCAAGCGCAACGTCCAGCGACCTGCCGCCGAGCACCGCCTGCACCGTCCTGGCGGCTTCGGCCCTGACTTTTGCTGCTGACCCTGTTGCGCTCATGGCTTACTCGAAGCGGCGTCCCGGTAACGGCGCCTGGCCCGCAAATTCCGCCGCTGTAATGCGCTTGCGGCCGGGTCGCTGCACCTCGAGCAGGCGCAGCGCGTTGTTGCCGCAAATCACATCAACACCGGTCTTGCTGGCTGCAATCACGGTACCGGGAGGCTCCGGCAGCGCTCCGATCGCGATCGGCAGGGCTCGCCAGCACTTGATGCGCTCATCGTTAAATACAAATGAGGCGCCGGGAACCGGGTTAAACGCGCGCACCTGGCGCGCCAGATCGAGCGCGGGAAGGCTCCAGTCCAGCGCCGCGGCATCGCTGTGAATCTTGCCCGCATAAGTAACCTGCTTATCATCCTGCGGCAGGGCCGCCTGGCTTCCCTGCAAAATCTCCGGCAAGCCGCGCAACAATAATTCACCACCCAATACTGCCAGGCGCTGTTGCAGTTCGCCCGCGGTTTCCCTGTCGTCAATTGGCGTCGCTGCCGTCATGAAGACCGGCCCCTCGTCCATCCCGGCCGTCATTCGCATCAGGCTGACGCCGGTTTCCTTGTCGCCCGCGAGAATTGCGGCCTGCACGGGCCCGGCACCGCGCCAGCGCGGCAGGAGTGAGGCGTGCACATTGATACAGCCGTGTTTCGGTATGTCGAGTACTGCCTGAGGCAAAATCAGTCCATAGGCAGCCACAACCATCAGGTCTGGCTGCAGTTCGCGCAGCCGCTCGAGCACTCCCGGCTCGCGCAGGCTTTCGGGCTGCCATACGGGTATATCGTGCTGCTCTGCAAACTCTTTGACCGGGCTCGCCCTGAGCCGTCTTCCGCGTCCGGCCGGCCGGTCGGGCTGGCTCATCACCAGCAGCGGCGAATAGCCCGCGGCCAGCATTTGCCGCAAGGATTCGCGGGCAAACTCCGGTGTGCCGGCAAAGACGATTTTTGCGGCAGTAGTGCTCACGTGTGTTTTATCCCTGTGGCGCGACTGCGCCGTTATGCCTTACAAACGAGCCGTAGCCGGTGCGTCAACCGACAGGCGGCGCTCCTTCAGCAGCTTCTTGCGAATCCGCTGCCGCTTCATTTCCGACAGGTAATCGACGAATAACTTGCCCTCGAGGTGATCCATTTCATGCTGTATGCAAACCGCCAGCAGACCACCGGCTTCCATCTCGAACGCTTTGCCGTCGCGATCCAGTGCGCGCACGCGAATGTGCTCCGCCCGCTCCACCTCCTCGTAAAAACCGGGCACCGAGAGGCAGCCTTCTTCCGTCACTTCCACGCCGTCTTTGGCAAGAATCTCTGGGTTAATCAGCACCAGCGGCTCGGTTTTGTCTCCGGACACGTCGGTGACCAGTAATCGCTTGTGTACGTCCACCTGTGTGGCCGCAAGCCCTATCCCCGGTGCCGCGTACATCGTTTCAAACATGTCGTCGATCAGCTTGCGCATCGCGTCATCGACGACATCGACGGGTGTCGCTTTGGTCCGCAGGCGTTGATCCGGAAACTCTAAAATTGCAAGTATTGTCATGATTGGTTGGTCGAAATTTCGTGTAAATTGCTACAAAATTACCCTAAAGTTTTGACTTTATTAAATAAGATGACGGACAATGCCGCCAAATTGTGGCGTCGCTGCAATCGGGGTCCGGACCAGAATCTGTGACGTACTTGGCAGCCTGCGAGATACCCGATTAGCGTATTATAACCATGCCTGGTGCCCGATTAGGGCCTAATCCAACAGTATGGAGCAATCGTTGATCATGTCCCTCCATAAAGAACAAATCAATGCTGGCCTTACCATGACAATCACGGCGGCCATCGTGTTCCTCGCCGGAGCACTCATGAGCCCGCTCACCGTAAAGGCGGAGGCAGCCACTGGCCTGTCCCTCGCAGGATCTGCCGCTGCGGCGCAGACCAGCGGTGATCGAGTGCTTCTGGCCGACAACCACCCGGAAGAATATGTCGTGCAGAAAGGCGACACGTTGTGGGACATCTCCAAGATGTTCCTCAAGGATCCGTGGTATTGGCCCGAAATCTGGCAAGTCAACCCGCAGATTGCGAATCCGCACCTGATTTACCCGGGTGACGTGCTGGTGCTGATCTATGTCGATGGCCAGCCGCGCCTGTTTAACCGCGGTTCCGCCGAGCGTTTGTCGCCACAGATTCGCACAACGCAGATTGAAGCGGCGATCGTCAGCATTCCCTACGACCAGATCGCGGCCTTCCTGTCGCGCGGTCTCGTGATAGAGAAAAGCGAAGTCGGTGCCCTGCCATACATGCTGGCCACGCGCGGTGATCACCTGATTGCCGGCGCCGGACACGACGTTTACGTTCGCGGCAACGTCAGTGACGTTGGCACGCGCTACAGCGTCGTGCATATCGGTGATGAGCTGGTCGACCCGGATGACAACAGCGTTGTCGGTTTCCAGGGAATCTACGTCGGTGAAGGCATGGTTCGCCGCGGCGGCGATCCGGCTACGGTGCGCCTGGTCGACACGAACCGGGAGGCGCTGCAGGGTGACCGCCTGATACCCGAGTCCATCGAGATTCCGCTGACTTTCTTCCCGAAGTCACCAGCTTCGACGATTGACGGCAGGATTATTTCCGTCGTAGATGGTGTATCGCTGATTGGCCAGTACCAGGTGGTCGTGATTAACCGGGGAACACGCGACAACCTCGCCAATGGCGATGTGCTTACCGTCTTCCAGTCCGGTGACGTGGTCAAGGATCGCTTTGCCGGCGGCAAACTCCGCGGCGGAGCGCTGCTCGGCGGCGAATCCGTCAAGCTTCCCGATGAACAGGCTGGTACGGTAATGGTATTCAAGGTGTACGATCGAATCGCGTATGCCCTGGTCATGGAAGCGACCAGCGAGATTCGCGTGTACGACGCGGTGCGCAACCCTTCGTGACAACGTCCTGAAACGGGCCGGTGTCCACGAGGGCGCCGGCCCGTTTTTTTATGGCTGATTAGAAGCTGGACTGCGAATGAATGACGAAGACCGCGCCTGGCTGACCCTGTCACTGGCACCGGGCCTCACGGCCATCGAAGCCGAAGCGCTGCTGCAGCACCTCGGTTCGCCCGCTGCGCTCGACAAGGTGAGCGGGTCCGACCTGCGCCGCGCCGGTGTTCGCGGCGATGCGCTGGCCGCCATCGTCCGCCCGGACGAGGACTTTCTCGCGCGAACCGAAACCTGGCTGGCCGGCACTGATCGACACCTTATTAATATGTGGTCGACGGATTACCCGCCCCTGCTGCGCGAACTCCCCGACCGGCCGCTGCTTCTCTACGTTATTGGCCAGCCCGAAAATCTGTCGCTGCCCGGCCTCGCCATAGTCGGCAGCCGTAACCCGACCCGCGGGGGCGAAAACACGGCCTACGAGTTTTCCCACCACCTGGCGGCGGCTGGCCTTTGTATCAACAGCGGGCTCGCACAGGGCATCGACACCGCTGCACATCGTGGCGCGCTCGATGCCGGTGGCGCCACGGTCGCCTACCTCGGGCATGGCATCGACCGCGTTTACCCGGCCGCGAACAAATCCCTGGCCCACAAGATTGCGGAAAGCGGCGCGCTGGTCTCGGAATTTCCACTCGGCAGCCCGCCGCGGCGAGAACATTTTCCGCAACGTAACCGCCTGATCAGCGGCGCAAGTCTCGGTACGCTCGTTGTCGAAGCCGCACGCCGCAGTGGCTCGTTGATCACGGCGCGGCTTGCCGCAGAGCAGGGCCGCGAAATCTTCGCCATTCCCGGTTCAATACATAATCCGCTCGCGCGCGGAACGCACCAGCTGATTCGCCAGGGCGCAAAACTTGTTGAAAGCGTGGATGACATCTTTTCCGAACTCGGTGCGCTCGCCGGCCTCGTTCTCGACGCGGCGACAAAGGAAGGCGCCGAGCCGCCCGCAGCGGAAACCGGGCCCCTCGAGCATGACGCCGACTATCAGTTGCTGCTCGATGCGCTCGGACATGATCCGGTTAGCATCGATGTGCTCGCGGATCGCTCCGGATTGACGATCGAGCAGGTTTCCTCCATGCTCCTGATCCTGGAGCTGGAGGGACAGATCGAAGTGCTGACTGGCGGCACATACTTGAAGCTTGACTAGGGAGTAGTGCCAGGTATGAAAGAAAACGTACTCGACGTGCTGATGTACCTGTTCGAAAACTACATCGATGCCGAGGAGCAGCCGGAGCCAGATCAGAACGAGATTCGTGACGAGCTGTCGCGGGCGGGGTTTGGCGACGGTGAGATTGAGCGGGCACTTGACTGGCTGGACGCGCTGGCAGAAAACCATGACGGCCTGTTATTCCACGCACAGCCGCAGCAGGGAACGCGCATTTATCATCCGGCTGAAGCCGAGCGCCTTGACGCGAGCTGTCGCGGTTTCATAATCTATTTGGAACAGGTAGGCATCCTGTCGCCCCCCCAGCGTGAAATCCTGATCGACCGCCTGATGGCGCTCGAAGCCCCGGATATCGACGTTGAACAAATCAAGTGGGTGGTTCTGATGGTCCTGTTCAGTCAGCCCGGCCAGGAACAGGCCTACGCACAAATGGAAGACCTCGTGTTTGAGGAAAACTCAGGCGCAGTGCATTAACTGCCTGCGTTGACTGGCTACGCGCCCGGGGGCATCCCGGGGTAACCGCGGTCAATACCGCGGTTTTGTTTTGTGAATTTCGGAAATCATTCGGTATGTCGAAAAACCTGGTTATCGTCGAATCCCCGGCCAAGGCCAAGACCATTGGCAAATACCTCGGAGAGGATTTCGCCGTAATGGCTTCCTATGGCCACGTCCGCGACCTCGTGCCGAAAGAAGGCGCGGTAGATCCGGAGAATGGCTTTGCCATGCGCTACCAGATCATCGAACGCAACGAAAAACACGTCAACTCCATCCTTCGCGCATTGAAAAAATCCGACGCGCTGATTCTTGCGACTGACCCCGACCGCGAGGGCGAGGCCATCTCCTGGCATCTCGTCGAGCTGTTGCGGGAGCGGGGCGCGCTCGAGGGCAAGGAAGTGCACCGGGTCGTCTTTCACGAGATCACGCGCAACGCCATTCGCGAGGCCGTGGAGCACCCGCGCGACATCTCCATCGACATGGTGTCGGCACAGCAGGCACGCCGCGCCCTCGACTACCTCGTCGGCTTCAACCTTTCCCCGCTGCTGTGGAGAAAGGTGCAGCCCAACCTCTCGGCCGGTCGCGTGCAAAGCCCGGCGCTGCGCCTGATTGTTGAACGTGAGCTTGAAATTGAAGCGTTTGAGGCGCGTGAGTACTGGTCGATCGAGGCCGATGTCAGCAAGGGCGGGCAGCCATTCCCGGCGCGGCTGGTGCGCTACCGGGGCGACAAGGTAAGCCAGTTCAGTTTTACCAACGAAACACAGGCGCGCGAGGTCGAGTCGACCGTGCTTGCCGCAACGGCTGTCGATGGCGCCCATACGCTGACGGCCGTCAGCATCGACAAGAAACAGCGCAAGCGTCATCCGGCGCCGCCGTTTACCACCTCGACGCTGCAGCAGGAAGCTTCGCGCAAGCTCGGCTTCAATACGCAGCGCACGATGCGCATCGCGCAGAAGCTTTACGAAGGCATCGAGCTGCCGGGTGAAGGCAATGTCGGACTGATCACTTACATGCGTACCGACTCCGTATCACTGGCCTCCGTTGCCGTGGACGAAATCAGGGACGTCATCAGTGAGCGTTACGGCAAGGAAAACCTGCCGCCGGCGGCGCGCGCTTTCAAGACCAAGGCGAAGAATGCCCAGGAAGCGCACGAAGCCGTGCGACCGACCGCCGCAAGCCGCGCGCCCGAATCGCTGCAGGGCAAGCTCGACGCGGAACAGCTGAAGCTCTACACCCTGATATGGCGGCGCACGATGGCCTGCCAGATGGCGCATGCGGTTTTCGATACGGTGACGCTGGAACTCGCAGCGGGGCCGGACAGCCCGAGCGGGCACCGCTTTCGCGCCAACGGCTCCGTCCTCGTCAAGCCGGGATTCATCGCCGTTTACCAGGAAGGCAAGGATGACAATGGCGACGACGATAATGACCGCATCCTGCCCGAGGTCAGTGAAGGCGACACGATCGCAATGGACAAACTGCGTCCGGAACAGCACTTCACCGAGCCACCGCCGCGCTTTACCGAGGCAAGCCTCGTCAAGGTGCTCGAGGAATACGGGATCGGCCGGCCATCGACGTACGCGAACATCATCACGACACTGAAAAACCGTGAATACGTTGACATGGACGGCAAGCGCTTCACTCCGACAGACATCGGCCGTATCGTGAATGGCTTCCTGACCGACCATTTCACCCAGTACGTCGATTACGACTTTACCGCCAACATGGAAAACGACCTGGATGCCGTTTCCCTGGGCGAGAAGGACTGGATTCCGTTGCTCGACGGTTTCTGGAAACCGTTCATCGATCGCGTCCAGCATGTCGACAAGAATGTCACCCGCGGTGACGTCGCCCAGGAACGCGAACTCGGCATCGACCCGAAGAGCGGCAAGCCGGTATTCGTGCGCATGGGGCGCTTTGGTCCTTTCGTCCAGATCGGCACCAAGGACGACGAGGACAAGCCCAAATTTGCCGGCTTGCGGCCGGGTCAGAAAATGACGGACATCACGCTCGCCGAAGGCCTCGAGCTTTTCAAGTTGCCGCGCGCACTGGGCGAGACGGCGGAAGGACAGGCGGTCGCCGCCAGTGTCGGACGATTTGGCCCCTATGTCCGTTACGGCGACAAGTTCGTTTCGATGCGTGGCGACGATGACCCTTACACCATCACGCTCGAACGCGCCCTCGAGCTGATCGAGGAAAAGAAACTCGCCGACGCGAACCGCATCATTCAGGATTTCGAAGAGGCCGGTATCCAGGTGCTGAATGGTCGTTACGGCCCTTACATCACCGACAAGAGCAAGAATGCCCGGGTTCCCAAAGATACGGATCCTGCCAGCCTGACGCTGGAGCAGTGCCAGGAGTTACTGGCGGCCGCGCCGGTTCGCGGACGCCGTGGCGCAAAAAAGAAAGCGGCCAAAAAGCCGGCAGCGAAGAAGTCCGCGAAAAAGAAGGCCACAAAGAAAAAAGCTGCAAAGAAAAAAACAGCGCGCAAGAAAGCCGCCTCCGGCAAGGGCGCTGCAACAGGCAGTGAAGCGGCGAACGATTAGTCCTGCCGTCAAAATACGCTAGACTCCCTGCTGCATGACTATTTCGAATTCCGTCAACAAAGCCGCAAGAATCATTCGCGAAGGTGGCGTTATCGCCTACCCGACCGAAGGCGTGTTCGGCTTTGGCTGTCTACCCGACTCGTGGGACGCCGTAAAACGCATTCTCGACATCAAGCAGCGTGACGCCGATGCCGGGCTGGTGTTGATTGCGGCCAACCTGGAGCAGCTTGATGGCTGGGCCGAGCTGCCGGCTGGATGCACCGCCGCCGACCTTTACAGCTCGCTGCAGCGACCCGTCACCTGGGTCGTGCCGGCCGATCCTGCCGTCCCCGCCTGGATTCGCGGTAAGCACGACTCGATCGCCGTGCGCC
>DATCZF010000254.1:0-3415 GCA_036526055.1 Woeseiaceae bacterium | reverse complement strand
TCGGCCAGAGCCTTGCCGGCTACTTCGGCCTGTCGCCCATGGACTACGGCGAGTCTTTCCTCGGCTAGCGCGGTACGCTTTCAGTCACGGTTCTGTTCTTCGAGCGCCGCCTGGATGCGCCCGGCGAGCTCTCGTGCCTCCCGGGTAACGCGGTCCGTGTCGATCGTCAGGAACTGACCGTTTTTCAGCAACACCTTGCCGTCAACGACAACCGTCGCGACGTCCTGCTCGTCGGCCACATAGACAAGGTGCGACAGCACGTCAAAGGTTGGCACGAAATGCACGTCGTCGAATGCCACCTGGATCAGGTCGGCACGCATGCCGCTGGCCAGGGTTCCAATCTCTTCACCCAGGCCGATGGCCTGCGCGCCGCCGCTGGTCGCCATGCGCAACACGGCAGTTGCGGGCAGCGCTTCCGGGTTCATGCGATCGACCTTTTGCAGGAAGGCAGCAAGGCGCATCTCCTCCCACATATCGAGGTCGTTGTTGCTGGCGGCACCGTCCGTACCCAGCCCCATGCGCACGTTGGCCGCCAGCATGGCGGTGACCGGCGAGATGCCGGACGCAATCTTCATGTTGGACGTCGGGTTGTGGATGACGCCAACCTCACGCTCCGCAAGGATCGGGATTTCCTGGTCGGTGGGCCAGACGACATGCGCGGCGATCGTCGGACCTTCGAAAAAGCCGATCGACTCGAACATGTGAATCGATGTCGTTCCATAGGTCTGCTTGGAATACTCGACTTCGAACGGCGACTCCGACATGTGGATGCTGATCGGCACATCAAGCTCGATGGCGGCCTGACGCACCGCGGCCAGTTGTTCGGCATTGAGCGTGTAATTGGCGTGCGGACCGAAGATCGGCACGATACGGTTGTTGCGGCCTTTCCAGCGTTTGATGAACTCGATGCCCTTCGCGAGCGAATCCGTGGCGTTTTCCGCATCCGGACTGCGCTGGTCAATGACCGTCGTCGCGACGAGCGCGCGCAGCCCGCAACTCTCGACCACCGCGGCAATCGTGTCGGGGTAGTAATACATGTCGACGAAGGTCGTTGTGCCGCCGCGAAGCATTTCCCAGCAGGCAAGCTCCGTACCGATGCGCACGAACTCCGCATCAACGAACTGAACCTCAGCCGGAAAAATGTAATTGTTGAGCCAGTCCATCAGCGCCAGGTCGTCGGCGACGCCACGCAGCAGCGTCATCGCCGCATGCGTATGGCCGTTGACCAGTCCCGGCATGACGACGCGACCCTCGCCAGCAAGGGTTTCGGCGGCAACATAAGCCGCATCGATATTCGCGGCGGAATCGATCGCGACAATATAGCCATCCCTGATAGCGACCGCAGCGTCGGTAATGACATCGCCGCCCGTGTTCATCGTGACGACATAATCGCCGTTAACGATGAGATCGACGGCGCTGCGAGGGTCTTCTGCCGGCGATTCGGCTGGCTGGCAGCCGCCAAGAATCACCAGTCCCGAGAGCAGCAGTAATGCGCTAAATACAGAGTTGCCTTGCTTGGTCATCGTTATTGTCCCGTTATCGGCTCACCGTTGGCGCCTCGCGAGACGCTGCAACGGACCGCCTGTGCGTGAGTTCCTGCACGAAGTCTACCCTGCCGGGAATCCGAATATGAATAATTTGCTGCTGGAATTTGCAGGGGTTCCTGTCAAAATAGCCGCACTCATGGATATACAGTCAATTCCCAAAGTCGAGCTGCACTGTCACCTCGAAGGATGTTTCCGGCCGGCAAGCGTGATGGCGCTGGGGCGGGACCTTGGTCTGGCTGTGCCGCAGGATCCCGAGCAGTTTCGTAATGAGTGGATGATTACTCAGCCGCTCGCAACCCTGCAGGAAGCGCTGCAATGCTTCGTCAACATCCAGTCGATCTGGTGCGATGAAAGTGCCATCGAGCGGCTGACCCGGGAAGCGGTCGAGGATGCAGAGGCGCAGGGCATAAAGATCCTCGAGTTGCGTTACTCACCGGACTTCATACGTAACGGTCATGCTCACCTCAATTTTGAAAAAATTCACGGCGCGATTCTGCGTGGGCTCGCGGACGTCGATGACAGCCGCATCGCCGTCGGCCTGATCGGCATCGTGCAAAAAACGCTGGCGATCAGGGATGCCGCATACACAACTGACTTCATCATCGAAAACCGTGACAGTTTTGTTGCGCTCGATTTTGCCGACCAGGATACCCATCACCTCGAGGCGTACCGGCCGCTGGTGGACAGAGCACGGGCGGCGGGGCTGCGGCTGACGACACATGCGGGCGAAGAGAAGTCGCCCGACGCGCCGCGGCATGTGCGCGATGCCATCGATATACTGGGCACTGAGCGTGTCGGGCACGGTATTCACATCATCGATGACCAGGACATCATGGACATCGTGATCGGCAAGGCCGTGCCGCTGGAGGTCTGTCCGACCAGCAACTGGCTGACCAACGCAGTGCCATCGACGGCGGCGCATCCGGTGCGACGGCTGCTCGATGCCGGCGTGCCGCTGACCATCAATTCGGACGATCCGGGCTTGTTTGGCATCGACCTGTGTCACGAATACACGCTGTTGCATCGCGAGCATGGTTTCGACGCCGAGGAGTTCGACGCCTGCAACGACCTGGCGGCGAGCCACAGCTTTATTGCGCTGGAGAAAAAACAGAAAGTCTGGCCGCGGCCGATCAAGGAAAAAGCCTGATGCTATTTACCGACGTGATTCGGAAAAAACGTGATGGGGGCGAATTGACTGCTGCCGAAATCCAGATGCTCGTCGACGGGCTGGCGGATGGCAGCCTGCCGGCAGAGCAGGTGTCGGCGATGGCGATGGCGATTTTTCTGAACTCGATGAGTTTTACGGAGGCCGCGTCGCTGACGCGCGCGATGGCGGCGTCGGGCACGGTGCTCGACTGGAGCCAGGAGAATCTCGATGGCCCGGTGGTGGACAAGCATTCAACCGGTGGCGTGGGCGACAAGGTGAGCTTCATGCTGGCCCCGATCGCAGCCGCCTGCGGCTGTTACGTGCCGATGATTTCCGGGCGCGGGCTTGGCCATACCGGCGGGACGCTGGACAAGGTCGGAGTGATCCCCGGTTACAACCCGGTCCCGGAGCTGCAGGTACTGAAGAAAGTCGTCAGGTCGGTGGGTTGTGCGATCATCGGGCAGACATCCGATCTCGCGCCGGCCGACCGCCGTTTTTATGCGATCCGTGACGTCACCGGCACGGTGGAGTCCGTGCCGCTGATCACTGCTTCGATCCTGTCGAAGAAAATTGCGGCGGGTCTCGATGCGCTGGTCATGGACGTCAAGGCGGGCAGCGGCGCATTCATGGATACGCTCGACAAGGCCCGTGTACTTGCCGCGAGCATTACCGCGACGGCCCGCGCAGCGGGCCTCAAGACCCATGCCATCATCACGGACAT
>DATCZF010000253.1:0-3376 GCA_036526055.1 Woeseiaceae bacterium | reverse complement strand
GGCCAAAAGGAATTCCCGGGCCGAAATGAGAAGGGATACGCAATAAAATAATAATAAAAATAAATAACTAGGATGAGAAGCTAGAAAGAGAGTCAAGACATTGCTGCCCCGGCAGTAGGCCCAGACAGCGAAATGGCTGTGAGTGGAGACGAGCGAGTGCAATTTGAGCGAGCGGTACCGTCAGAAAATCAACGGATCAAAGTTGATCGCAGGGCTTTTACCTGGCGCACGCTAGTATTTGGCTACCTTTATTCTCGGCGGCGCACGACGCGACGCGAGGCAGAATCTGAGCCGGTGTTTTCTGACTGGCACCACCCCTGGCTTTTCTTTCTGGCCACCGGAATCATGCTGATGAGCAGCATGGACGCATTTTTCACCCTCCGTCTGATTGAATTCGGCGCGCTGGAAATCAATCCGGTCATGGCGTTGATGATGGACAGCAGCACGGCCGTCTTTGCCTCGGGCAAGATGCTGCTGACGGCAATTGGCGTCCTCTTGCTCGTCTTTGTCGCGAATACTCGGCTCTTTAACCGGATTCGGGTGGGGGCGGTCCTGACGGCCTGTTTCAGCTTCTATGCCAGCCTGATTTGCTACGAGTTTGTCTACCTGATTGGCCACCTTTAATCACGTGCGCATTCCACTCGCTTGATCCATAAGCTAAACTGACGGCCCTTTTTTTTGGCCAATTCGTTGCTATATCTCTTGATTGTGGACGCGGCGGATCCGTCGTTGGCTTTACTGGCATGAGCGCATCGCTAAAAGAACAATACGAATCCTCACCCCTGTTTGGCAGTAATGCCAATGCGGTGGAGCGGATATACGAGCAGTTTCTGACTGATCCTGCGTCCGTGCCCGAGGATTGGCGGGTGTATTTTCAATCCCTGGGAGCAGTGGAGGCGGAGTCGAGGCATCCAGCGGTGCGCGCGCGCCTCAGGGCAGAGGCAAAGGGCCCGGCACGGGGTACCACGATGACCCGGTCCGCTGAGGAGACTGTCTCTGGTGAAAAACAGGCGGCAGTTTCGCGTTTGATCCAGGTTTACAGCCTGCGAGGCCACCAGATTGCAACCATTGATCCGTTGGGCCTGATGCAGCGTCATGTACCCGGTGTGTTGAAGCTGGACTACCTCGGTCTCACCGACGCTGACATGGATTCCGAGTTTTTTACCGGGGGGTTGGCCGGTACCGGCACTAATCGAATGAAGCTGCGGGAGATCCTGGCGCTGCTGCGAAAGATCTACTGCGGCACGATCGGCGCCGAGTTTGCCCATGTCTCGCGGGCGCGCGAACGCCTATGGCTAAGGCGGCGATTCGAAGAAGGGGCGGTTTCGCGGCAATTGCCGGCGGAGCAGCAACGCTGGTTGATGGAACAACTGACCGCAGCGGAGGGCATCGAGCGTTACCTGCATACCCGCTTCGTCGGGCAAAAACGATTCTCTCTCGAAGGCGGCGAAAGCCTGATCCCAATGCTCGACCATTTGATTCAGCGAGGTGGCGAGACCGGCATCGAGGAGCTCGTCATCGGTATGGCCCATAGGGGCCGGATCAATGTGTTGGTCAACGTCCTGGGTAAATCGCCGGAAAATCTTTTCGAGGAATTCGAAGGCAAAATCGACCCGGAGGAGATGCGCGGTTCAGGGGATGTGAAGTATCACCTCGGGTTTTCCGCTGACATGAAAACGCCCGGCGGCAATGTGCATATCGCGCTGGCCTTTAATCCCTCTCACCTGGAAATCGTTGGCCCGGTTGTCGAGGGCTCGGTCAGAGCTCGCCAGCAACGGCGCGGTGATACGGAACGGCAAAAGGTGCTGCCGGTCCTGATTCATGGCGATGCAGCGTTTGCCGGGCAGGGGGTCGTTGCAGAAACCTTCCAGATGTCGCAGGCGAACGGGTTTCGCACGGGCGGCACGATACATATCGTGATCAACAACCAGATTGGTTTTACGACCAGCGATCCGCAGGATGCGCGTTCGACCCCCTATTGCAGCGATATCGCGAAAATGATCGAAACGCCGGTCTTTCATGTCAACGGGGACGATCCTGAGGCCGTCATCTTTGTGACGCAGCTGGCGCTGGAATACCGCCAGGCTTTTCGCAAGGACGTGGTTATCGACCTGGTTTGCTACAGGCGACATGGGCATAACGAGGCGGACGAGCCTGCGGCAACCCAGCCCGTCATGTACGGGAGCATTCGCCAGCACCCGACAACGCGTGAGTTGTACGCAAAATACCTGGAGGAGGCTGGTGTCATCAGCGCGCAGGATGCAACCCGCTACCAGGAAGAATACCGCGCGCGCCTTGACCGTGGAGAACCCGTGCCGGCGGCCGCACTTGGGATGATCGGCAACGAATTTACCGTGGACTGGACGCCCTATCGTGAGGCAGACCCGGCAGAGGTGGTCGATACTGGTGTTGCGCAAGACAAGGTGCAACGTCTCGCAGAAAAAATCCTCTCGCTGCCGAAGGGCTTCGAACCGCATGGCCGGGTGCAGCGCATTCTGGCCGACCGACAAAAGATGGCGGCAGGCAAGATTGCGATGGATTGGGGGTTTGCCGAGACCATGGCCTATGCATCGCTGATCGATGAAGGCTTCCATTGCAGGGTGGTTGGCCAGGATACCGGGCGTGGCACGTTTTTCCATCGGCATGCGGTTTTGCACAACCAGTCAAATAACAGCGTGTATGTTCCCCTGCAGCACGTCATGGAAGACCGTCGTGCGTTCGATGTGATTGACTCGTTGCTGTCCGAAGAGGCGGTGATGGGATTTGAATACGGTTACGCGACGACGGAGCCAAATACGCTGGTTATCTGGGAGGGGCAGTTCGGTGATTTCGCGAACGGGGCGCAGGTCGTCATTGACCAGTTCATCAGCTCAGGTGAGGCGAAGTGGGGCAGACTGTGCAGCCTGGTTCTGTTTTTGCCACATGGCTACGAGGGACAGGGCCCGGAGCATTCCTCGGCCAGGCTGGAGCGTTTCCTGCAGCTTTGCGCAGAGCACAATATGCAGGTTTGCGTCCCGTCGACCCCGGCCCAGATGTTTCACCTGCTACGCAGGCAAATGCTGCGCAAGCTGCGCAAACCGCTGATCGTGATGACGCCCAAAAGCCTGCTGCGTCACAAGCTGTCGGCGTCGCCGGTGGCTGCGCTGTCGTCCGGTAAGTTCCATACGGTTATTCCGGAGCAATCCGCGCTGCGGTCAGAAGCCGTCCGGCGTATCGTTTTTTGCAGTGGCAAGGTTTACTACGACCTTGTCGAGTCGCGGCAAGTGCACGGCATAGCGGATGTTGCGCTGGTGCGCATCGAGCAACTCTACCCCTTCCCGATTGAAGAATACGCGGCAGAACTGGCGCGCTACCCGAATGCCAAGGAAGTCGTGTG
>DATCZF010000252.1:0-2972 GCA_036526055.1 Woeseiaceae bacterium | reverse complement strand
TGAGCCGGCCCGCAAGCATCGAAAAGTCCCGGCTGTTGCGCGTCAGGCCAGGCAGGCAAAGCACCGGCGGTCGCGCCGATGGATTCGGGTAGTCGCGGCAGTACAGACGTATGCCGTCCGCTGCCACGACGAACCGTTCCTCGTACATCTTTTCCATTCCGTTACTCATCGCCGAGCCAGGACTTTATACCGGTTATCGCCTCGTCGGTCACAATCTGCTCGCGGGAAATATGCATATCAGCACCAGTCGGGAATGACCGGCGAGCAGCGCAAAGCAAGATGTTTCGCTCCCGGTTCAGGGCAATGGCATAAAAAAACGGGCGACGGATAACTCCGTCGCCCGCTGTGACACAGATCCAATTAAGGTATCTGAGCGGGGGATCAGGCGGACTTCTTGACAGCCTTTACTACGTTTTCCTTCGTGGCTTCCTGAAGCTCTTCCGTTGCCGTCGATGCGGCTGCAGACAGCAGGTCGATGTACTCCTTGGTACGACCCTCGACGACCTTGGCAAATGCCGACGCGTTGTCGATCTGCTTGTTGAAGAATTCCTCCGGCTCTGCGGCCTTCGTGGCCAGCCGTGCCTGCTCTACCGTGAAGTCGACGACGTCGTTCATCACGGCGAGGTTGTAACGAGCGAACTTCTCCCAGCCGTCGACGCCTGCGGCGGTCTTGGCCTGCAGCTTCTCGACGGCATCCTTCTGGTACTGCGTGAACTGGCCGAGCTGTTCGCTGAACTGTTTCTGGATGTCGATCATGGCGGTTTACTCCTGTTGGGGGTCTTGTTGCGGTGCAGTATAACGCCTGTTTTGCTGCGTTGCAACAATTTTTTCGATTTTGGAGTATCCGTTATTATTCATTGTAAAACATGTAGTTATAGATCTTCCGCGAAAGCTGATCAATGCTCGATGCCGAATTCTGCGCAAATTATCCTGTTTGCGCTGCAAAAACTCAGCCCAAGACGTAGAGCCCGGGCGCATCGCGCACGGGCTTGTAGCCTGACTTGGGCTTACCCATCGCCGGCGGCTTTACGCGGCTGCCACTGCTGCGGGCGTCCAGCCATGTGTCCCACGCCGGCCACCAGGAGCCATCCACGAGGTCGTTCTGCGCCACCCACTGGTCCGGATCGGTATACAGATCACCCGGTTGACGTGTCGCGATCCGGTGCTTGCGCCGCGGATGGTCCGGGCCGCAGGCGATGCCGGCATTGTGACCGCCGGTAGTAAGCGCGAAGGTCATCTCGTTGTTGATCAGCCGCATGGGCTTGTAGACCGATTTCCACGGCGCAACATGGTCCGTTACGGTGCCCAGCACAAACGTCGGTACCTGGATATCTCCGACGCATACCGGCTTGCCGTTGACCGCGTAACGCGCTTCAGCGAGGTTGTTTTCCATGTAGCAGTTGCGCAGGTATTCGGTATGCATCCTGTAGGGCATCCGGGTTCCGTCTTCGTTCCAGGCCATCAGGTCGTTGAGGCTGCGGTCCTTCCCGAGAAGGTAGCGCTGCATCATCGGCTCGTAGACCAAGTCCGATACGCGCAGTGACGCGAAGGCGCCCGTCA
Organism: Woeseiaceae bacterium; assembly: GCA_036526055.1. Taxonomy (GTDB): domain Bacteria; phylum Pseudomonadota; class Gammaproteobacteria; order Steroidobacterales; family Woeseiaceae; genus JAHEFE01. The sequence continues at coordinate 1,412 of DATCZF010000252.1, read as the reverse complement.
TGTTCTGGATATCGAGATAACCCTGTTTACGCATCAGCGCCTCGAGGAAAGCGAATGTACCCTCGCCCAGCATGGTGGTTATCTCACCCGCCTCCCGGAAGTCGATCTGCGCGGCGAATAGTGACATGGTCTTGAGCCGGTCATCACGTTCACGCGCCATGTAGGCCGCCGCGATCGACAACAGGGTGCCGCCGAGGCAATAGCCGACGGCATGGATCTTGCGCTTTGCGACAATCGTACTCACGGCATCGATCGCGGTCATCACGCCGTCATGCAGGTATTCGCGCATGCCGAGGTCGCGGTCCGTCTCGTCCGGGTTCTTCCAGGACATGATAAACACTGTCTTGCCCTGGCTGACCAGGTACCGGACAAGCGAGTTCCGCGGCGACAGATCGAGAATGTAGTACTTCATGATCCACGCCGGTACGATGAGAACGGGCTCTGCGACAACTTCCTCGGTCTGCGGTTTGTACTGGATCAGTTCGAAGAGCCGGTTCTGGTAAACCACCTTACCCGGCGTAATGGCGATGTCCTTGCCCACGACGAAATCCTCGAGACCCTGAGGCAGTTCGCCAGTACGCTTGCGTCTCATATCCTCGGCCAGGTTTCGCACGCCGCGTTTCAGATTCGCGCCACGCTCTTCTTTGGTGGTCGAGATGAATTCGGGGTTGGTGACCGGTATGTTCGCCGGGGACACCATTTCGACGACCTGGTTGGCGAGAAAGCTCACGAGCTGTTCGTGATCCTTGCTGACGCCATCGACATCGGTCGTCGCTTCAGCAGCCAGTGCCTTGGCGAGCCGATGCCCGTGTGCGAAGACGTTGAATGGCCACCGCTGCCAGTCGTCCGAAAGCATGCGGCGGTCGAGAATCGCCGGCACTCCTTCGGTATCGCGTTTCACTGCCTTGCTGTTGATCGTGGCCAGCTCCACTGCGTTGCGTGCGATGCTTTCGGTCAGCGACAGCAATTTTCCCGGCGACAAAACGAGGTGCCCAGCCCAATCGACCACGGCCGCGGCAACGTCGACAGGAGACAGGCCGCGGGTGGCCACAGCAAGCTGGCCACGTAGCTGGTGATCGATCTCGCGTGCCTTATCTGGCGGTAACAGTCGTTTTTTCTCGTCTTCGTCACTCATGGTCTTTCTTCGCTTTGGTATCCAGAAATGCCTTCTGCATGGCCTGCCATGCCTCCATATTCTGCTTCGCAACGTCCTTCATGACAGCGAAAGGCCCACTCGTCATCATCTCCTGCATCTGTTCCTGCAGCGTCGATTGCTGTTGCAGGAACGACTCGAAACTCTGCTGCAGATAGCTGCCGAGCATGCCCTGCATGGGATGATCGTAAAACCGGATTATCTGCGTCAGCATCTGGTCAGACAGCACGGGCTGGCCGCCCAGCTCCTGTTCGGCCAC
>DATCZF010000251.1:0-17873 GCA_036526055.1 Woeseiaceae bacterium | reverse complement strand
GGCCAAAAGTCCCCACCTAACAGCTAATTCCGTTTTAAACCCGAATAACTGGGAGTGCAGTAAACATGGGCAAAGTCATTGGTATTGACCTCGGTACCACCAATTCCTGCGTAGCAGTGATGGAAGGCGATAAGCCGAAGGTCATTGAAAACAGCGAGGGCGATCGGACGACGCCGTCCACGGTGGCATTTGGCAAAGAGGGCGAAATCCTCGTCGGCCAGTCAGCCAAGCGCCAGGCGGTGACCAATCCCGCCAATACACTGTTCGCCGTCAAGCGACTGATCGGTCGCCGCTTCAAGGACGACGTTGTCCAGCGCGACATCGAGATGGTGCCCTACAAGATTGTCGAGGCGAAAAATGGTGACGCCTGGGTCGAAGCCACCGGTAAAGCCATGGCGCCGCCGGAAATTTCCGCACGCGTTTTGATGAAGATGAAAAAGACCGCCGAGGACTACCTGGGCGAGCCGGTGACGGCTGCCGTGGTCACCGTTCCGGCGTACTTCAACGATTCGCAGCGCCAGGCAACCAAGGATGCCGGCAAAATCGCCGGCCTTGAAGTCAAGCGCATCATAAACGAGCCGACGGCTGCGGCGCTTGCCTATGGCATGGACAAAAAGCGTGGCGACGCCAAGATTGCGGTCTACGACCTGGGTGGCGGCACTTTTGACATTTCCATCATTGAAATTGCCGAGATCGAAGGCGAGCACCAGTTCGAAGTGTTGTCCACCAATGGCGACACATTCCTGGGTGGCGAGGACTTCGACCTTCGCATCATCAACTACCTGAGTTCGCAGTTTCAGAAAGAGAGCGGTGTGGACATCAGCCGGGATCCGCTGGCGATGCAGCGGCTGAAGGAAGCGGCGGAAAAAGCGAAGATCGAGTTGTCGTCTTCGCAGCAGACTGAAGTCAACCTGCCGTACATCACGGCTGATGCCACGGGTCCGAAGCATCTGAACATCAAGCTGACCCGCGCCAAGCTGGAGTCGCTGGTCGAAGAACTCGTCGACAAAACGATGGGACCCTGCCGCACGGCATTGACGGACGCGGGCCTCAAGGTCACTGAAATTGACGAAGTGATCCTGGTTGGCGGCCAGACACGCATGCCGCGGGTCCAGGATGCCGTGAAGAATTTCTTCGGCAAGGAACCGCGCCGGGACGTTAATCCTGACGAAGCGGTTGCGCTGGGTGCAGCGATCCAGGGCGGTGTACTGTCCGGCGAGGTGAAGGACGTTCTGCTGCTCGACGTGACGCCATTGTCCCTTGGTATCGAGACGCTCGGTGGCGTGATGACGAAACTGATCGAGAAAAACACCACGATTCCGGCGAATGCGGAACAGGTGTTCTCGACGGCGGACGACAACCAGACTGCGGTGACGATTCATGTGCTGCAGGGTGAACGTGAGCGGGCGGTGGACAACAAGTCGCTGGGCCGCTTCGACCTGGCTGACATTCCGCTGGCGCCGCGGGGCATGCCGCAGATCGAAGTCACATTCGATATCGACGCCAACGGTATCCTGAATGTATCGGCCAAGGACAAGGCAACCGGCAAGAGCCAGAATATCGTGATCAAGGCATCCAGCGGGTTGTCCGAGTCCGAAATCGACAAGATGGTGGCGGATGCCGAGAGCCATGCGGAGGAAGATCGCAAATTCCGCGAGCTTGTCGATGCGCGTAACCAGGCCGATGGCCTGATCCATGCCTCGGAAAAGACCCTCAAGGAATTGGGCGAGAAGGTCACCGGCGAAGAGCGCCAGGCTATCGAGAATGCTATCGCGGATCTGAAGACCGCGCTCGACAAGGATGAAATCGAGGTCATTAAGACCAAGTCGCAGGCACTGGCGGAAGCCTCTGCCAGCGTCGCGCAGAAGTTGTATGCCGAGCAGGCAGGCGCCGCGGCCGGACAGGCCGAGTCGGAAGCGGAAGGCAAGCCCGCCGATGACGTGGTGGACGCCGAGTTCGAGGAAGTCGACGAGGACAAGCCGAAGTCCTGATGGACCGGGTTTGCTTTGCGAGATGATTGCGACGGGGCGCCGGTAACGGCGCCCCTTGCCGAATAAATCAACCGAAATAAGAGATATGGCCAAACGCGACTATTACGAAGTTCTCGGTGTTGCACGGGATGCCGGAGAGCCCGAGATGAAAAAGGCGTATCGTCGCCTGGCCATGAAGCACCACCCTGACCGTAACCAGGGCGATGCCGACGCGGAGGCGCGCTTCAAAGAGGCGAAAGAGGCCTACGACGTCCTGAGTGACCCGGATAAACGCGCCGCTTACGACCGTTTCGGCCATGACGGCGTCAGGGGGCAGGGCGCTGCCGGAATGGGCGGCTTCGGCGCCGGCGACGGTTTTGCCGACATTTTCGGCGACGTGTTTGGTGACATTTTCGGCGCCGGCGGGCGGCGCGGTCGCAGCCAGGTATTTCGAGGCGCAGATTTGCGCTACGAGTTAAGGCTGGACCTGGAGCGGGCAGTCGCCGGTGACACCGTCACGATCGATATTCCGACACAGGTGAGCTGCAAGAGCTGTAAAGGCAGCGGCGCTGCGAAAGGCAGCAAGCCGACGACCTGCAGCACCTGCAACGGCGCGGGCCAGGTCCGCATGCAACAGGGTTTCTTCTCCATTCAGCAGACGTGCCCGGCCTGTAAAGGCGCCGGAACGCTCATCACGGATCCCTGCGCCGATTGTCATGGCCGGGGCCGGGTTGCGAAACACAAGAAGCTCTCCGTGAAGGTCCCTCCGGGCGTCGATACCGGCGATCGTATTCGCCTGACCGGCGAGGGTGAGGCGGGCCAGAACGGCGGTCCATCGGGCGACCTGTATGTCGAAATTCGCGTCAATCCGCACAAGCTATTCGAGCGCGAAGGCGCCGATCTCTCCTGCGAAGTGCCGATCACGATGGCGGCAGCGGCACTGGGGGGTGAGGTCGAGTTGCCAACGCTCGAAGGGCAGGTCTCTCTGAAGATACCGGCGGGCACGCAATCAGGCCGGGTATTCCGCCTGCGGGGCAAAGGCGTCAAAACGGTGCGCGATAACCGTAACGGCGACCTCTTCGCCCGTGTGGTCGTCGAAACCCCGGTTAACCTGACGTCAGAACAGCAGGACATGCTGCGCAAGTTCGAAAGTTCGGTCCAGGCGGGCGGCGACAAGCACAACCCCCGTGCCGGAGGCTGGGTGGACAGCGTCAAACGCTTCTTCGAGCGTATAAATTCCTGAAGACCCTGCAGGGCTGCTTTGCGCGTTTTCATCCAGTGCACTAATCTAGCTGTCCTTGCGGCATGAAAGGGGAACGGACATCGATAGCATAGGCATTGCACTCCTCGGCTCAGGCCGAATGGCCCGCGAGGTCATGGAAGCCATCGGTGGCCACGAGGACTGTCACCTGGTGAGTGTCTGGGTAACGGCAACGAATCCCGCCCTGGGACGCGATATGTCGGTGCTGACCGGTGGCGAATCCGGCCATGTCATAGCCAGCGACAACCTGGATGAGGTCATCGCTGCCGGGGATGTGATTGTCGATTTCACCCTGGCGGAAGCTACCGATGAAGTCGTTGCCGCGGCTTGCGCTGCCGGCAAGCCGCTGGTCTGCGGGGTCAGCGGTCTCAGCAAGCAAACCCTGCAGGCGTTGCAGGACGCGGCGCGGAAAATACCGTTGTTATACGACCGCAACATGAGTCTCGGGATCGCGGTTCTGGAGCGCCTGCTGCGCGATGCCGTCGGTATGTTGCCGGAAGATTTCACGGCCGAAATTCATGAAACCCACCATGTTCACAAGAAGGACGCGCCTTCCGGAACGGCGCTCAAGCTTGGCGAAGCGCTGGCGGATGCCCGAGGGCAGGATTTCGAGAGCGTGATGCATTACGACCCCAGCGCGACACCGATGCCCCCGGCAGCCGGCGGAATTTCGTTTTTTGTGACCCGCGAAGGCGAAGTCCCCGGCGATCACGCAGTGGTATTTGCCAGTGAGTTTGAGCGGCTGGAGTTACGTCACCACGTCGAGCATCGCCGCGTATTTGCGGACGGGGCCTTGCGGGCTGCCGTGTGGATCGCGCAAAAGCCAGCCGGTTTTTATGACATGAAAGACCTGTTTTCGAAGCTGGTGTCCGGGCAAGACTGAGTCCTCGGTTCCTGGTGCTGGCAAGATCCAGTCCGCTTCAGTAAACTACTTACCCGTTCGCTGAATTTGGCGGGCAAAAAGAGCGGAAGGCCGTGGTCCTTCCGTTTTGTGTATGTGAGGCCAGTCGAATGTATTCCGGGGATTGCTGTTGACGAAACCAGCTGTGCTTGCGCTGCAAGATGGAACGGTCTTTCACGGGATTTCCGTTGGGGCAGAGGGCAAATCCGTTGGCGAGGTTGTCTTCAACACGTCCATGACCGGATACCAGGAAATCCTGACCGATCCCTCGTACTGCCGTCAGATTGTCACCTTGACCTATCCCCACATCGGTAACACCGGTACCAACAGCGAGGATATGGAGTCGAGTGGCGTGTTCGCTGCCGGACTGGTGATACGCGATGCGTCGATGGTCACCAGTAACTGGCGCTCGGAACTCAGCCTGGCAGATTTCCTGCGCCGGGCCAACGTCGTGGCAATCGCAGATATCGACACTCGCAAGCTGACGCGAATCCTCAGGGAAAAGGGCGCGCAGGCCGGCTGTATCATGGCCGGGGATTTCGCAGTGAAACAGGCCATCGATTACGCAAAAGCATTTCCCGGTATCGCCGGCATGGATCTCGCCAAGGTGGTGACCACTGACAGAACCTATCAGTGGGCCCAGGCAAATACCTTCGGCAAAACGCCCCGGGTCACCAGCCGACGGCTGGCGGCATTTCATGTCGTCGCCATGGATTTCGGTATCAAGCGCAATATCCTCAGGCTGCTGGCGGAGTCGGGCTGCCACGTTACAGTCGTGCCCGCGACCACCACGGCAGAAGAGATTTTCGCCCTGGAGCCGGACGGCGTTTTCCTTTCCAATGGCCCGGGAGACCCGGAGCCCTGCGATTACGCGATAAGGACGATTCAGGAATTGCTGACGACGGCAATTCCGCTGTTTGGTATCTGTCTCGGACACCAGCTCCTGGCGCTGGCAACCGGTGCGAAGACGCTGAAGATGAAATTTGGCCATCATGGCGCGAATCACCCGGTCCAGGACCTGGCGACGGGCAGGGTCATGATCACCAGCCAGAATCACGGTTTTGCGGTCGATGAGGACTCCCTGCCGGACAACGTGGTGGCGACGCACCGGTCGCTGTTCGACGGGAGCTTGCAGGGTATCGCGTTGACGACGCAGGCGGCGTTCAGCTTCCAGGGGCATCCCGAGGCCAGCCCGGGACCGCACGACCTGGCACCACTGTTTGCTCGTTTCGTCCGTGACATGCTGGCGATTCGGCAAGAATTTTTTGAAAGAAATACGAAGTTAGTACCTTAAAAAACAAGCATCTAAAAACGTTTATTAATGTAAGTTATATTATTTGGTGCAGGCGCTCACCCGGGGACCTGCGGAACTGAAAATGCCTAAACGCACGGATATTGAAAGCATCCTGATCATCGGCGCCGGCCCTATCGTTATCGGCCAGGCCTGCGAATTCGATTATTCGGGCGCCCAGGCGTGCAAGGCGCTCCGGGAAGAGGGCTACCGGGTTATTCTCGTTAATTCGAACCCTGCGACCATCATGACCGACCCGGAAATGGCCGACGCGGTCTATATCGAACCGGTGCACTGGCAAGCCATCAGGCAGATCATCGAGAAGGAGCGCCCGGATGCCCTGTTGCCGACGATGGGTGGGCAAACGGCGCTGAACTGCGCCCTCGACCTGGTTCGCGAAGGGGTTCTCGAAAAATACGGCGTTGAGTTGATCGCGGCTTCGCGCGAAGCGATTGACATGGCGGAGGACCGGGAGCAGTTCAAACAGGCCATGGCCGACATCGGGCTCGAAACCCCGCGCGCGCACATCGCACACACGCTCGAAGATGCCTTGCTGCGACAGGAAGACATTGGGTTTCCCACGATTATTCGGCCGTCCTTCACGCTGGGCGGCAGTGGCGGCGGTATTGCCTACAACCGCGAAGAGTTTGAACAAATCGCGGCGCGCGGCCTGGAAATGTCGCCGACGACCGAAATCCTGCTGGAAGAATCGGTGCTGGGCTGGAAAGAATTCGAGATGGAGGTCGTTCGCGACCGCAAAGATAACTGCATCATCATCTGTTCCATAGAAAACGTGGATCCGATGGGGGTGCATACGGGCGATTCGATCACGGTGGCGCCGGCCCAGACGCTGACCGACAAGGAATACCAGCGCATGCGCGATGCGTCGATCGCGGTGCTGCGGAAAATCGGCGTCGAGACGGGCGGGTCGAATGTGCAGTTTGCCGTGAATCCCGATGACGGTCGGCTGGTCGTTATCGAGATGAACCCCCGCGTATCGCGCTCCTCGGCGCTGGCCTCCAAGGCAACCGGCTTCCCGATTGCCAAGATCGCAGCCAAGCTCGCGGTGGGTTATACGCTGGATGAACTGCAAAACGACATCACCGGCGGAGCGACGCCCGCGTCTTTCGAGCCGACGATCGATTACGTCGTCACCAAGATCCCGCGTTTCACCTTTGAGAAATTTCCCGGAGCGAACAAGCGGCTGACCACGCAGATGAAATCGGTGGGAGAGGTGATGGCCATTGGCCGTACGTTCCAGGAGTCGTTGCAAAAGGCATTGAGGGGGCTCGAGATCGGCGTTGACGGACTCGATGAATTGATTACGGCGGATGCCGGCAGTGATGTTCGGGCCTTGCTGGAAGAGGAGTTGCGAGCGCCGAGCGCAGAGCGCCTCTGGTATGTAGCCGAGGCCTTCAGGCATGGCATGACCATCGAGGAAGTATTTGCCGCCTCCAAAATCGATCCCTGGTTCCTGGCGCAGATCCTCGACCTGGTCAACGACGAGAATTCGCTGAAAACCGCAGGCATCGACGGAATCGACCGGCAGCGCATGCGCGAACTCAAGCGCAAGGGTTTCTCGGATGCGAGGCTGGCGCGACTGCTCGGTATTCAGGAAGCGGAAATGAGGGCGCGGCGCCTCGATCTCGGCATTCGGCCCGTCTACAAGCGCGTGGATACCTGTGCGGCGGAATTTGCCACGACGACGGCCTATCTCTACTCCACCTATGAGGAAGAGTGCGAGGCCGCGCCCACTGACCGCAGGAAAGTCATGATCCTGGGTGGTGGACCGAACCGCATTGGTCAGGGCATCGAGTTCGACTATTGCTGCGTGCACGCCGCCCTGGCGCTCAAGGAGGCGGGCTACGAGACCATCATGGTCAATTGCAACCCGGAAACCGTGTCCACCGACTACGACACCTCCGATCGGTTGTATTTCGAGTCCCTGACTTTCGAGGACGTCATGGAACTCATCGACCTCGAAAAACCTTACGGCGTCATCGTCCAGTATGGCGGCCAGACGCCGCTGAAGCTCGCGCGTCGCCTGGAGGCGGCCGGCGCGCCGATTATTGGAACGTCGCCGGATTCCATCGATCTTGCGGAAGACCGCGAGCGTTTCCAGAAGCTGGTCGACAAACTCGAACTCAAACAACCGCCGAACGCGACGGCCAGGAACAAGCAGCAGGCGCTGGCGCTGGCGCGCCAGGTCGGTTTTCCGCTGGTCGTGCGGCCGTCATACGTGCTTGGCGGGCGTGCGATGGAAGTCGTCCATTCCGAAGACGAACTGATGTCGTACATGGATGCCGCCATTGGCGTGTCGAATGAAAGTCCCGTGTTGCTGGACCATTTCCTTGACCTCGCCACCGAGATCGACGTGGATGTAATTTGCGATGGCGAGAACGTCCTCATCGGCGGCATCATGGAGCACGTCGAACAGGCAGGTGTGCACTCCGGCGACTCGGGATGCTCACTGCCGCCCTTCAGCCTGTCCGCCGGGATTATCGATGAGCTGCGCGAGCAGGTTGTGAAGCTGGCGCTGCAGCTCAAGGTCGTGGGCCTGATGAATACGCAATTCGCGATTCAGAACAACGTCGTTTACCTGCTCGAAGTCAATCCGCGTGCGTCTCGCACGGTGCCGTTCGTTTCCAAGGCGACCGGAATTCCGTTGGCCAAGGTGGCCGCACGGGTTATGGTAGGTGAGTCGCTGGCGGCACAGGGCTTTACGGAGGAGCGTAAACCGCAGTATTACTCGGTGAAGGAAGCGGTGTTTCCGTTCGTGAAGTTTCCGGAAGCGGACCCGATTCTTGGTCCGGAAATGAAGTCCACGGGTGAGGTCATGGGCGTGGGACGCTCTTTCGGCGAAGCCTATGCCAAGGCGCAACTCGCGTCGGGCATAACGTTGCCGCGCTCCGGGTCTGCGCTGATCAGCGTCAGGGACCTCGACAAGGCGGGGGCCGTGGAACTCGCCCAGGTATTGATTAGCCTCGGTTTCGATATTGTTGCGACCCATGGGACCGCGGAAGCGCTGAAAGCGGCGGGAGTACCGTGCTTGCGCGCCAACAAGGTTCGGGAAGGCAGGCCGCATATCGTGGATATGATCAAGAATGATGAAATCAATTTCATCGTCAATACGACGGAAGGCAAACAGGCGATCAAGGAGTCACAGTCCATACGCGCAGAAGCGGTGCACAAGAACGTGACGTATTACACGACGCTGGGTGCGGCAGTAGCGACCTGCCGGGCACTCCGGCATTTGGACGACAGCGACGTGAATTGCTTGCAGGATTTACACAAAGAGGTAGCGGCTTGAATAAAGTGCCCCTGACAACGCGCGGGCTGGAAATGTTGCGAGACGAGCTCAAGCAACTGAAATCCGTAGATCGTCCGCGAGTCATCCAGGCGATCGCGGAGGCACGGGCCCACGGCGATCTGAAGGAAAACGCGGAATACCATGCTGCCAAGGAGCAGCAGGGATTTATTGAAGGCCGCATCAAGGAGATCGAAGGCAAGCTGTCCCATGCACAGGTGATCGATGTGACCGAGATCGATGCCAAGGGCAAGGTCGTTTTTGGCGCCACCGTCGACCTTCTGGATGAATACACCGGCAACGAAATCAGCTACATCATCGTTGGCGAGGACGAGGCGGACCTCAAGGCTGGCCGTATTTCCTACACCTCACCCATTGCCCGGGCGCTGATCGGCAAGACGGAGGGTGAAGAGGTTGTGGTGGTTGCGCCGGGTGGCGAGAAACGCTACGAAATCATCGAGGTCCGCTACGAATAGCCGGCGCCCTCAGCGCGGCAGCTTGATGTGCTGTTTTTTGCGCGCAGGCCGGTAAAACAGGGCAATGTTGCCAATCCGCTGCACGAGGTTGGCATTTCCCTGCCTCGCGATCTCGGCAATCATTTGGTCACGATGATCGCGGTCGATACCGCGAACGCGGACCTTGATCAGTTCATGGTGTTCGATCGTCTGTTCGAATTCTTTGAGCACCGATTCACTGATACCGGCGTCGCCGACCATCACCACGGGCTTAAGGTGGTGGCCGAGGCCACGCAGGTATTTCTTTTGAGATTCGGATAAAGCCATGATGGCGCGTATTATCGGCGTCAGGGCGAATAAAAAGCCAGAATTATTATGTGCAAATACGGATTTGTCTGATGGGCGGCCCACGCAGCAGTTCCAAAACCTGGCGCCAGCGCCAGGAAAAAGACCCGTTCGTGCAAAAGGCGCGCGCGGCTGGCTGGCGGTCGCGTGCCGTTTTCAAGCTCGAGCAGATCCTGCAAAAAGAGTCGATGCTGAAGCCGGGGATGACCTGCATCGATCTTGGCTCCGCGCCGGGCGCCTGGAGCCAGTTCATCAGCGAGAAGCTCGGCGGCAAGGTGCGGGTCATCGCGCTGGATATCCTGCCCATGGATGCCATTGCCGAGGTGGACTTCATCCAGGGAGATTTCACTGACACCGAGGTTTTTGAGACACTGTTGACCCGAATCGGCGATGAACGGGTCGACCTTGTAATGAGCGACATGGCGCCCAATATCAGTGGCACGAAGGCTGTCGATCAGCCCAGGTCGATGTACCTGGCGGAATTGGCCCTCGACCTGGTGCAACGGGTTCTGAAACCCGGTGGCAGCTTTATTTGCAAGATATTCCAGGGCGAGGGCAGCGAAGAGCTCATTCGTGAGGCCAGACAACACTTTGCCCGGGTTCGAGTGATGAAGCCGGAGGCATCGAGGCCCAGCAGTCGTGAGGTTTATTTGGTAGCGAGAAACTATCGCTTGTAGTACTGTCTAATGCTTAGACGCAGTCTAAAATTCCCTCGGTTAAGGTACTGAATGTGAACGATTTGACGAAAAACCTGATTGTCTTTGTAGTCATCATTGTGGTTCTGCTGTCCGTTGTGCAGGGCCTGAGTGGTGTCAGTGGCGCCGGTCCGCAGCGAACCGATTACTCGGAGTTCCTGCGGCAGGTTCGCAATGGCAACGTGGAACGCGCCGAGATAATCACTGAGGAGAACCGGATAGTTTATGGCCGGCGCATTCCCCTGGAGTACTTCACCTACAGCCCGGAAACCGATAACAACGCGCTGATCGGCGTCCTCGAAGAATATGACGTTACGTTTACCGCGCAGGAACCGAAGTCGCAGAGCCTGATTGGGCAGCTGTTGATCAGTTCCTTCCCGATCCTGTTGCTGATCGCCGTCTGGGTATATTTCATGCGGCAGATGCAGGGCGGAGCCGGTGGGCGTGGCGCGATGTCATTCGGTAAAAGCAAGGCGCGGTTGCTGGGCGAAGACCAGGTCAACGTCACCTTTGCCGACGTTGCCGGCGTGGAAGAGGCCAAGGAGGAAGTGTCTGAAATCGTCGACTTCCTGAAGGACCCGAGCAAGTTCCAGCGCCTCGGCGGAAAAATCCCCAAAGGCGTGTTGATGGTCGGCTCTCCCGGTACCGGCAAGACCCTGCTGGCACGAGCGATCGCGGGTGAGGCCAAGGTGCCGTTCTTTACGATTTCCGGATCGGATTTCGTCGAGATGTTCGTCGGCGTTGGCGCGTCGCGCGTTCGCGACATGTTCGAACAGGCCAAAAAGCACGCACCGTGCATCATCTTTATCGATGAAATCGATGCCGTCGGGCGCCATCGCGGGGCCGGGCTGGGCGGCGGACATGACGAGCGCGAACAGACGCTGAACCAGTTGCTGGTCGAGATGGATGGCTTCGAAGGTAATGAAGGCATCATCGTCATTGCGGCAACGAACCGGCCGGATGTGCTGGATCCCGCGTTACTGCGTCCTGGCAGGTTCGATCGCCAGGTCGTCGTGCCATTGCCGGATGTGCGTGGCCGCGAGCAGATCCTGAAGGTTCATATGCGCAAGGTGCCGCTGGCAGACGATGTGCAGCCCAAGATCATCGCGCGAGGCACCCCCGGTTTTTCGGGCGCCGACCTTGCCAACCTGGTTAACGAAGCGGCCCTGTTTGCAGCGCGAGCCAACCGTCGGGTCGTAGCGATGGATGATTTCGACCGGGCCAAGGACAAGATCATGATGGGTGCCGAGCGGCGCTCCATGGTCATGAGCGAAGACGAGAAGAAGCTGACGGCGTACCACGAGGCCGGGCATGCCATCGTCGGCCTGAGCGTGCCTGACCATGATCCCGTTTATAAGGTGACCATTATTCCGCGCGGACGGGCGCTCGGCGTGACCATGTTCCTGCCCGAGTCGGATCGTTACAGCTACAGCAAGCAACGCCTGGAAAGCCAGATTTCCAGCCTGTTTGGCGGGCGCATTGCAGAAGAGCTTATTTTCGGCCCGGCGGCGGTGACGACCGGGGCATCAAACGACCTGGAGAGGGCCACCGAACTGGCCCGCAACATGGTGACGAAATGGGGCCTGTCAGAGCGGCTCGGTCCGCTGACCTACAGTGAGGACGACGGTGAAGTCTTCCTCGGGCGGCAGGTTACCCAGCACAAGAACGTGTCCGACGTGACGGCCCACGCGATCGACGAGGAAATTCGCTCGATCATCGATCGCAACTACGCCAGGTCAGAAACGATCCTGAAGGACAAGACCGACAAGCTGCATGCGATGGCGAATGCGCTCATCAAGTTTGAGACCATTGACGAGGGACAGATCAAGGACATTATGGCGGGGCGTGAGCCGCAGCCGCCCGAGGACTGGGACGATACTACCGCGAAACGCAAAGGCGACGGAGCGGCGAGTGACGAGTCGGACAAAGGTGGCGCCATTGGAGAACCTGCGGGCGAACACTGACGCAGGCCTCGCGAAGACCTAGAATAGGCGGCAGCCAGCGGGCTGCCGTCTTTTTTTGTGGCAGGAGTGACAGACTGACCGTGTCGAAATTGCAATTACGCACTGGGACCCTCGATCTCGGCAGACCACGAGTCATGGGTATCCTGAATGTAACCCCAGACTCGTTTTCTGACGGCGGCAGGTTTGCCGATGTCGAGAATGCCCTGGCGCATGCCGAGGAGATGATTGCCGCCGGCGCGGACATTATCGATGTGGGCGGCGAGTCGACGCGCCCCGGCGCCGCTCCGGTGTCGATCGAGACTGAGCTGGAGCGCGTGATTCCGGTCATCGAGGGCATTCGGCGGTTTGCGGATATTCCAATTTCCATCGACACCAGCAAGCCTGAAGTGATGCGTGCCGCTGTCGAGTCCGGCGCTGACCTGATCAACGACGTCTATGCGCTGCGCAGAACGGGTGCGTTGCATGCCGCAGCCGAAACCGGCGCCGCGGTTTGCCTGATGCACATGCAGGGCGAGCCCGGAACGATGCAGGAGGCGCCACACTATGCCGATGTGGTTAAGGAAGTCTGCGGATTTCTGGCCGAGCGCGTGCGCTGTTGTATCGATGCGGGCATAGCCCGGGAAAAACTCCTGCTGGATCCGGGTTTTGGTTTCGGCAAGACGCTGGCGCACAATATGGCGTTGTTAAGCGGCCTGGATGCGCTGGCTACCCTGGATTTGCCGGTGCTGGCGGGGCTGTCCCGCAAACGCATGGTTCGTGAGCTGGCGCAATGCGAGACGCATGAGACGCTGGCAGGTAATATAACGGTTGCCGTTCTGGCCGCCATGAAGGGCGCGAGCGTGCTGCGTGTGCACGACGTCAGGGAAACGGTACAGGCTTTACGAATTGTGGCCGCCATGGATCGGCCGGAAAAGGGTTGATGAGCAGAAAATATTTCGGAACGGACGGTGTCCGGGGACGGGTCGGCGAAGCGCCGATGACGGCGGATTTTGCCATGCGTCTTGCGAGCGCGGTTTCCCGCGTCCTCGTCCCGCAGGGCGGCAGTGTGCTGATCGGCAAGGACACCAGGGTGTCGGGTTACATGTTCGAGTCTGCGCTGGAGGCGGGATTCGTGGCATCGGGTGTCGACGTCCTGCTGCTGGGACCCTTACCAACGCCGGGTATTGCATACCTGACCAAGGTGTTCGGCGCAGACCTCGGCGTCGTCATCAGCGCCTCGCATAACCCCTACCACGATAATGGCATCAAGTTCTTCGACGCGGGCGGCGGAAAATTGTCGGACGCAATGGAGCTGGCTATCGAGCGAGAGCTGGAAAAGGGCGCCGTGACCCTGGATTCGCAGCACCTGGGCAGCGCAAAACATATCGGATCGGCGCGCCGTCGTTACGAGGAGTTTTGCCGATCCAGCATTCCCGAGGGCATGAGTCTCGAAGGCATGAAAGTGGTTTTCGATGGCGCCAATGGCGCAGGCTACAAGGTTGGCCCACGGATCCTGGCGGCGCTCGGTGCCGAGCTGATCCCGATCGGGTGCTCGCCGAACGGGCGCAATATTAATGACGGCTGCGGGTCGACCCATCCGGAGCTCATGCAATTGACGGTTCCCGGCGTGCGCGCAAATGTCGGTATCGGCCTCGACGGTGATGGCGACCGGGTGCTGATGATCGATGAGAACGGCGCGATTGTTGACGGGGATCAGTTGCTGTATGTCGTTGCAACAGCCCGCAAGCGGGCCGGCGAGCTCAGCGGTCCCGTGGTGGGTACCGTGATGAGTAACCTCGGCCTCGAGAAAGCCCTTGCGAAGGAGGGCATCGAATTTCACCGCGCCCAGGTGGGCGATCGCTACGTGCTGGAAATGCTGCGCGATACTGGCGGCATGCTGGGCGGCGAAACCTCCGGGCACCTGCTTTGCCTCGACAAGACGACAACCGGGGACGGGCTGATCAGTGCGCTGCAGGTATTGGCGATCATGCAGGAAACACAACAACCCTTGTCGGAGCTGGTTGCCGGCATGCCGCGCTATCCTCAGACCATGATCAATGTGCGCACTGCAACCCGGCTGGACCCGAATTCGACGCCAGCGATCCAGGATGCGCTAAAGACCGCAGAAATCGAGCTGGGCGATCGCGGCCGCATCGTGCTGCGGCCATCAGGGACTGAGCCGGTCATTCGAGTAATGGTGGAGGGCGAGCACGAGGCAGAAGTCGCCGAGATTGCCCGACGCCTCGCCGAGGTTGTCGCCGAAGCTTCGACCTGATTTGCGGCTGGGAGTCCGACATCGGGAGCAAATCAGGGCCGCAGGCCCCCGAAGCGCTTCTTACACGTTGATTTGCAAGGACAGCCCCGGTATCCTTGCGCGCCTTTTACGACACTAGCGATGCGGGTTGAGATGCGCGGATTTCTCGTTGCAGGAAATTGGAAAATGAACGGCCGGGTTGCCGTTAACGACCAGTTGGCCGGCGAAATTATCGATGGTCTGCCGGCGAGCGGGAATGTGGAGTTGCTGATTTGTCCGCCATTCCCATACCTGGATCGCATGGCGGCGAAAACGGCAGGGACCGGGCTGAAACTGGGCGCGCAAAACGTCTCTCAGTTCAGTGGTGGCGCGTATACGGGGGAGGTCGCCCCGCAGATGTTGCGAGACATAGGCTGCGAGTACGTCATTGTCGGGCATTCAGAGCGCCGGGCAATGTACGCAGAGAGCAGCGAAATCGTGGCGCAGAAGTTCGCCGCGGTCATCGAGGCAGGCCTCAGGCCAATACTGTGTGTCGGCGAGACCCTCGAGGAACGCGAAGCGGACCGGACCGAGGCTGTTATTGGCGAGCAATTGCAGGCGGTGCTGGAGACGACCGGTATACAGGCGTTTGCGTCTGCGGTGGTCGCCTACGAGCCGGTCTGGGCGATTGGTACCGGTAAGACGGCCAGCCCGGAGCAGGCGCAGTCGGTCCATGCGTTTATTCGCGGCCTGCTGGCGGCGCAAGATGCTAAAATCGCGGCGCGGGTGCAGATTTTATATGGCGGCAGCGTCAATGGTGGCAACGCGTCCGGACTGTTCGCGATGGCGGACATTGACGGTGGTTTGATTGGTGGGGCTTCGCTGAAGTCCGAAGATTTTCTGGCGATCGCTGCCGCGGCAGTGGCGCAGGGTTGAGTATATAAATGACTACACTTCATTCGGTTATCCTGGTGGTGCATACGCTGATCGCGGTGCTGATTATTGCGCTGGTGCTGTTGCAGCGCGGCAAGGGCGCTGATGCGGGCGCCGCTTTTGGCGCAGGCGCGTCGGGCACGGTATTCGGTGCCAGGGGTTCTTCAAACTTCTTTTCGCGTACGACCGGGATCCTGGCGACGGCGTTCTTCATCAGCAGCCTCACGCTGGCTTACCTGAGCAGCCAGTCGTCGCAACCGACGAGCCTGATGGATGAGGCGGTCATTGAATCCGAGACCAGCGGCCAGGCGGAAGAGATCACCGTCGAGAGCGATTTGCCCGCGCTGCCGGAATCTGCAGACGCAGTTATCGACGATGAGTTCCCGGCGCTCGAAGACGACGCTGCGGAACCGCCGGGAACTGAATAACGGGCTGTCTGCACGGGCATCCAGCCGATATAGAATTGCCGATGTGGTGGAATTGGTAGACACGCTGTCTTGAGGGGGCAGTGGCGCAAGCTGTGCCGGTTCGAGTCCGGCCATCGGCACCAACAAATAAAGGGTCTGTTTCGCTGAAACGGACCTTTTTTGTAAGCATGCCGCAGCGACAGAATGAATTTGTGTGGCTCGGCGTTAACTGCATGCAGTTATTTGTTGTTTTGGCTCGGATTTGCCGGGCTAGGTATAAATGCTGACTGTTTTAGGGGTGTTATCGTTGGTGTTGTCACTGGTACAATGCCGCGCGAACTTGGGTTGATTGGCAACCAAATAATAAATCGGTAATACGAAAGCGAAACCAATGCTTCAGAACTACCTTCCAGTTTTAATTTTTCTCGGTATTGCAACAATCATCGGTGTCGTTCTCCTCGTGCTGGGCTTCCTGCTCGGAACGGGTCGCAAGGACTCGGATAAATTGTCACCCTACGAGTGCGGGTTCGAGGCATTTGAAGACAGTCGAATGAAGTTCGACGTCAGGTATTACCTGGTTGCAATCCTGTTCATCATTTTTGATCTCGAGATAGCTTTTCTCTTCCCCTGGGCGATTTCGCTGGATGCCGTTGGCGGCTTCGGCCTGATTTCCATGGGAATTTTTCTGGCGATTCTGGTGGTCGGCTTTATCTATGAATGGAAGAAGGGGGCCCTCGAGTGGGATTGAGTAAGTCGGCCGAGGCCGATCGGCAGGAGCTCTCCGAGCCCGGGGAAGACGGGGCCGGGCTGAGTCTGCAGCGCCGCGGCTTTGTCGTTGCCAGTGTTGACGCGGTAATGAACTGGGCGCGCACGGGATCGTTGTGGCCCATGACATTTGGTCTGGCCTGTTGCGCTATCGAAATGATGCACGCCGGCGCCGCCCGGTATGACCTCGATCGCTTCGGCATCATTTTTCGCCCGAGTCCGCGCCAGTCAGACGTCATGATTGTCGCCGGTACGCTGGTCAACAAAATGGCTCCCGCATTACGCAAGGTATACGACCAGATGGCCGAACCGCGCTGGGTCGTGTCGATGGGATCGTGTGCCAATGCCGGCGGTTACTACCATTACTCCTACGCAGTCGTGCGCGGTTGCGACCGCATCGTTCCGGTGGATATTTATGTACCGGGCTGCCCGCCGACGTCGGAAGCCCTTATTTACGGACTTATCCAGCTGCAGAAGAAAATTCGTCTCACCAGCACAATCGCTCGATAACAAAGAAACTTATGAATGATGCCTACGGAAAACTTGCCGCTCGCATAGAGGAGCAGTTTGGCGACTACGTCAAGCGCGTGCCGACAATTTGCGGCGAGCTCACTTATGAGGTCGATCAGGATCACTTGCATTCGATCGCGCAGGAATTGCGGGATGATCCGGAGTTCGGTTTTGAATTGCTGGTGGATCTCTGTGGAGTCGACTACCTGACATACGGGCAGGACGAGTGGACCACGGATGAGGCAACGGATAGTGGCTTCAGCCGCGGCGTGTCGCGCGAGCCGGTCATTCTCGATGAGGCTGACGAGTTCGATCCGCGCCGCTTTGCCGTTGTTTATCACCTGTTGTCGGTGCGTTACAACAAGCGCCTGAGATTGCGGGTTTTCACCGGGATACAAAACCCGCCGATCGTAAAATCGGTGGTCGATATCTGGAGTTCAGCCAACTGGTTCGAGCGCGAAGCATTCGACCTGTACGGCATCCTGTTTGAAGGCCACCCGGACCTGCGGCGGATTCTGACCGACTACGGCTTTATCGGCCACCCGTTCCGCAAGGACTTTCCGCTGTCTGGCAGCGTCGAGGTCCACTATGACGTGGAACAGGGGAGAGTTGCCTACAAGCCGGTGGAGATCGAACCGCGAATCAACGTGCCGCGCGTCATTCGCCAGGATAATCGCTACGACGCCTCGCTCAAGGATGCGACGGCGAGTGACAAGTAACCTAATCAAGAGAATAAAGCAGGATCGGTAGCCAGCTATGGCAGAAATTCAAAACTTCACGATGAACTTCGGTCCGCAGCATCCAGCTGCGCATGGGGTGTTGCGACTGATCCTGGAGATGGACGGCGAAACCATCCA
>DATCZF010000250.1:0-2859 GCA_036526055.1 Woeseiaceae bacterium | reverse complement strand
CATTTTTCGTCTGTCGTGCGGCAGTCGGGTTGATGAAGCGCAACGGGGGTGTCATCGTCAATATCGCGTCGGATGCCGCGTTGTCGGGGAGTCCGCACCTTGCTGCCTACTGTGCGAGCAAGGGCGCCGTATTGCAGCTGAGTCGAGCGATGGCGATTGACCATGCAGCGCATGGTATTCGCGTGATTCCGGTGTGCCCCGGGGATGTCGACACGCCAATGTTGCGTGGGGAATTCAATGATCGCGGCCTGAGCGATGAGCAGGGACTGGCGGAATCCGCCAGCGCCGTGCCATTACAGCGCGTTTGCACGGCGACAGAGGTTGCCGACATGGTTCTGTTTGCCGCAGCAGATTCAACGCGATTCGTAACAGGGTATCCGCTGGTGATCGATGGCGGGGGCAGGGCGTGATACCTTTCCATTCCGTATGTTTTGGCCGATGATTCGTGGCCTGAACCTGTTTCCCGGGCAACGCAATGACTGATCCAGCACCGGCGTCGAGCGAGCGTCCCGAAGATCGCTATCGCAATGGCGTTATTACGGCCGTCATCGCCTATACGATGTGGGGTCTCTTTCCGATTTACTTCAAGGAAGTCGGAGACGTCTCTTCAATGGAGATGCTGGCTCATCGCATCATCTGGTCCGTGCCTTTCGGCGCCCTGATCATCATTGCCCGCAGCCAGTGGAGCGAAGTACGCCGCGCAATATCACATCCGCGTACCCTGCTGTTTCTGGTGCTCGCCGCAATATTCATCGCCGTCAACTGGCTGGTGTATATCTGGGCAGTCCAACACGAGCAAATTTTCCAGGCGAGCCTCGGCTATTACATCAATCCGCTGGTTTATGTGCTGGTCGGCGTCGTGTTTTTTGGCGAGCGTCTGCGCAGCAAGCAGGTATGGGCCGTGATTCTCGCCGCCATTGGCGTGGCAGTCCTGACGGTGAGCGGTGGCCAGTTTCCGGTGATTTCGCTCACCCTCGCTGTGTCATTTACGATTTATGGCGTTATACGCAAGCAGGTAGTCGTCGGGGGTATGCCCGGCTTGTTCATCGAAACCCTGGTGCTGCTGCCGCTTGCCGCGTTTTATATGCTGAGCCTGTTTGACTCCGGCCAGGCCGCTTTCAGCAGCGATGCGCCGGGTCAAATGGTGCTACTGTTGCTGGCGGGTCCGCTAACTGTCTTGCCGCTGCTGTGTTTTGCGCTTGCAGCTCGTCGCCTCGATCTCTCGATGATCGGATTCCTGCAGTTCATCGGGCCTACGGGACAGTTTATCGTCGGTCTGGCTTATGGCGAATCGCTGACGACCGCCCACGTTATCTGTTTTGCCTTTATCTGGGCGGCCGTTTTCATTTTTGCTTTTGATGCCTGGAAAATAAGCAGGGCGAAGGCAGCGACTGTGGTTGGTCAGGTCAGCTAGTCGGTTTCGCAACATATGGGGAATGTCATGATTACGGTGCACCATCTTGAGAATTCACGCTCGCAGCGCATTTTGTGGCTGCTGGAGGAGCTTGGCGTTGACTACGAGGTCAGGCGTTATGAGCGCGACAAGAAAACCAACCTGGCACCACCGGAGTTATTACAGGTTCATCCGCTGGGTAAATCTCCGGTGATCACGCACGGAGACCAGACAATCGCGGAATCGGGGCTGATTGTGGAATACCTTGTTGAGAAATTCGATACCGGCAGGCTGGCGCCGCCCAGGGAATCGGCAGAGGGCCTGCAACTGCGTTACTGGCTGCATTATGCCGAAGGTACGCTGATGCCCTTTTTAGTCATTTCACTGATTCTAAATCGTATTGAGACCGCGCCCGTGCCGTTTTTCGTCAGGCCAATTTCCAAAGGCATTGCTTCCAAGGCGCGCGATGCCTACTCCGGGACTAATATCAAGCGCAACCTGGATTACCTGGATAACCACCTGGCGGAAACCGGCTGGTTCTGCGGAAATGACTTGAGTGCCGCAGATATCATGCTCAGTTTTCCACTCGAGACGGCAGCGGCACGGATCGGGTTTTCTGCAGAGCACAGGAACCTCAGGGCGTTTCTCGAAAAAATCAAGGCGCGCCCGGCATATCGGCGAGCCCTGGAACGCGGCGGTCCTTACGACTATTGATCAGGTCCAGTGGCTTAGCGTGCGCTCGATGTCCGGGTACATGCGTTCAACCACAGCTTCACCTTCCTTGATGGCCTCCGCCGCCCGGTGAAAGTCGAGCATGCCGATGTGCGACAGGCGGGGGGTCAATAGTATGTCCGCGGGATCACCTGCCAGGCGGCTGCGAGTGATGCGATCCTGGAAAATATTGATCGAATTGGCGATGGCATAGAATAGCCCGGGCGCTTCGTCCTCATTCGCCGTCGACGGAAAAATCGTATTGGAATACTCGCGCGCGGTCTGCCTGATGTTGGCCAGCATTCCCTTGGTCTGTGGGTCCGGCGAAATGACAGGTGCCGGGGGCTTGCGCAGGTGTTTGCCCACGATGTTGTCGTTCAGATTAACGGCAATCACCAGGTTCGCCCCCAGGGCGCGGCAAACGCCAACCGGCACCGGGTCGACCAGCCCGCCGTCCACCAGCCAGCGTGAATCATACCTGACCGGCGGAAATAGTCCTGGCATCGCCCTGGAGGCACGAATCGCATCTACCAGGCTGCCTCGAGAAAACCACATCTCCCGGCCTGTTTCGAGGTCAGTCGAAACGGCCGCAAAGGGTACTTTCAGGTCTTCAATGTTGAGTTTCTCAGGCGCAACATAATCGGTGAGAAATTTGTGAAACCGGGTGACGTTGACCAGCCCGCTGTTCGTGGGTTTGATCTCGAAAAAGCGCAGCACATCCATCTTGGTCGACGCTCGCACCCAGCTTTCGAGGG
>DATCZF010000249.1:0-24205 GCA_036526055.1 Woeseiaceae bacterium | reverse complement strand
ATGCCATGAAACAGGGCATTGACCTCCTTGTGAATGTGCCCGTTGGCCACAATGGCGCCAAGGGAAACGTCGAGCAAAATGGCGAGACACGCAAGAACTGCAAGCGCTATCGCGAGTTCCAACAGTGTGAATCCATTTGCCTGCATGGGGAACCTTTCCAGGATCTGTATGGTCAGGATATGGGTAAGGCTACAGAGCTGCTGAGGGCGAATCGCCGCAATCTGTCAGGATTTGTTGCGGGGTCGATAACGCATGTCAGCGTGTATTGCCTTTTAGAATTGGTCTATACTCTGGCAAGACTGCGATTTTAATCGGGGGCATCCTGATGGAAGAATCTGGACTCGAAGTGTTGCTGGAAACGCACGGCGTTTTACCCACGCCGCAACGGCTGGAGGTTGCGGGAATTCTCCTGGCAGAGCCACAGCACCTGTCGGCGGACCAGTTGATAGATCAGCTGCGGCGCAAGGGCAGCCGCGTATCCAAAGCCACCGTATACAATACGTTGAACCTGTTCAGTGCTCGCGGCCTGGTGCGGGAAATCACGGTTGATCCGACGCGTAAATTCTACGATTCCACGACGAATGCGCATCATCACTTCTATAACATGGACACCGGTGAGTTGAGCGACGTGCCGGAGGAGCAGGTCAACTTCATGAGGTTGCCCCGCTTGCCAGCTGGCACCGAACAGCACAGTGTCGAGGTTCTCATTCGGCTGCGCGCCAAGACCGGCTGATTTACACGACAAAGTCTGGATGCCGGCGTCTGGCGACGCTATACTGCCGCGCGCTGCCGGTTTAGCTCAGTTGGTAGAGCACATCATTCGTAATGATGGGGTCAGGTGTTCGAGTCACCTAACCGGCACCATTTTTCTTCGCAAGGCCCCGCAAATAGCGTATTTGCGGGGCTTTTTTTGTGGTGACGGCCCGAATAGTGCCGAGCCGCATTCCGCGGGGCGCCATGCGGCGATTCATCGAGGTCTGTGCCGTGGCGTTTGCATGCCGAAATCCCGCCGCCGCTCCGGCCTGATTACGGCTAAGGAAATTGAAAAAAATACATAGACTTATCGTGTCTTTCGGTTGTAACATGTTAGAAGATTCCGATTGACGGGTTGATCAGACCCGATATGAAAAAGGAACGGGGGATCACGCCGAAACAGTTTTGCGCGGTCCGGGGTGAGAGGGGATAAACAGCAGGATCAAAGCCGCTGCATGTCGAGCCAAACTGAAGACAACATCAAGGATACCCTCACGGGCCTCGGCGCGAAGCCGAGGATCGGCGAGCGCAGCCGCGGGATGGTCGATGCGCTGCAGACCAAGATAACGGTCAATCTGCAAAACCTCGAGGCCGATCGGCTCGAAGCCCAATTGCAGGAAAACGTCAATGAAATACCGGATGCGGCGAATTGCGACGCGGTATTCCTGGTGCTGTTGCGTCATCGGGATATGGTCATGGAGACCGTCATGGTCGCGAATCGCGGCTTTGCGACGTGTAACCCGCAGGTCCTGCAAGGCGAAAAGCTGGCCGACTGGCCATGGCTGAAAAAACGGCTCGGGCATCTCCGGCTGGTTGAAATCCAGGATACCGAACAACCCCATGCAGAGGCTGCCGCAGAGATTGATCGGCTGCACAGCTTGCGAATCGGCTCCTGTTTGCTGATCGGCATCTTTGTCAATAACGACCTCGCAGGGTTTCTTGCGCTTGCGAATGAGCGGCCGGTGGATCGCTGGGACGTTAATCAGCAGTTACTGTTGAAATTGCTCGGGGCCTCACTGGCCTCGGGGCTCGACCGAGTGCGCGTGCACGAGGCGCTCAACGATCTGGAAGAACGCAACCTGCTGATCAGTGTGACGGCCAATGACGGCATCTGGGACTTCGACGGCCGTAACAAGCGACTGAAGTTATCGCGACGCTGGAAGTCGATGCTCGGCTATCGCGAGGACGAGGAAGACGTTCTGCCCGACTGGCTGCGGTTGGTGCATCCCGATGACCTCGCCCGTGTGCAGGCAAAGATGCGCGACCACCTTGAAGGTAAATCCCAGTATTTCGAAAGCATGCATCGCATGATGCATCAGAACGGCGAGTGGCGCTGGATGACGAGCCGCGCCAAGGCGCTGCAGGATGACAAGGGCAGGCTGGTGCGCCTCATCGGCGTCGAAGTCGATATCACGGAACGCAAGCTGTACGAGGAAGCGCTGTTTCGGGAAAAGGAAAGCGCACAAATCACGCTGCGCTCGATCGGTGACGGTGTCATCACGACCGATGCCGACAGCAACGTCGAATACATCAATCCGGTTGCCGAGGATCTGACCGGCTGGAAAGTCGACGATGCCAGTGGCCGCCCGGTGGACGAAATTTTTCGCGGCTTTCATGAGGAGACCTGTGAGCCGCTGGAAAACCCGTTGGCCGTTGCCATTCGCCGCAATCGTTCGATCAAGTCGGTCCGGCCAACTCTGTTGATTCGGCGGGATGGTAACGAACTGTATATTGAAAGCACGGCATCGCCGATTCGAGACGGCAAGGGTGAAGTGACCGGTGGCGTGCTCGTATTCCATGACGTCAGCGAGTCGCGGGAGCTGAACCGGCGCCTCAGTTATCACGCCAGCCACGACATCCTGACGGGCCTGGTCAACCGCCGCGAATTCGAGAATCGCCTGGAGCGGGCACTGAAAAGCGCCCGGGCCAGGGAGACGTCCTATGCCCTGTGCTACCTGGATCTCGATCAATTCAAAATAGTGAATGATTCCTGCGGCCACAGCGCGGGCGACGCATTGCTGGGCCAGCTCGGCGCGCTGCTCAAGTCCAAGATTCGCTGGCGGGACACCCTGGCACGGCTGGGTGGTGACGAGTTCGGGGTCTTGCTCGAGAGCTGCAGCCTGGACGAGGCATTACAGACCGCGGAACAGCTGCGTGCGGCCATCAGTGAATTCAAGTTCATGTGGGACGACCGCAGTTTTCGCCTGGGAGTCAGTATCGGCGTGGTGCCGATCACTGTCGACAACGAAGACGTGGCGGCCTTGCTGAGCGCCGCCGACAGCGCCTGTGCCGCGGCGAAAGAGGCGGGACGCAACCGCATTCACAGTTTCCAGGAAAACGATATCGACCTGATGCGGCGACGTCGCGAAATGCAGTGGGCGGCACGCATCAACAACGCGCTGGAAGAAAACCGCTTCGAACTGTTTCGGCAGACGATTCAGCCGCTGCAGGAAGTTGACAGCGGGACCCATTACGAATTGCTGCTGCGCATGAAGGACGAGGCCGGATCGATCATCTCTCCCGAGCTCTTTATTGCGGCTGCGGAGCGGTATGGCCTGATGCCAAGTATCGATCGCTGGGTCATCAGTAATTCGTTCCGCTGGCTGGTCTCCGAGGCCGACGAGCGGGAACGCCTGTCTTTGTGTTCGATCAACCTGTCCGGTCAGAGCCTCGGCGACGACAAGTTCCTGCCGTTCGTCATTGACCAGTTCCAGATGAGTGGGCTGGATGCCACAAAGATCTGTTTCGAGATAACCGAAACCGCGGCAATTGCCAGCTATTCGCAGGCCAATCGCTTCATCAACGCCCTGAAAGAGCTGGGCTGCATGTTCGCTCTCGATGATTTTGGCACGGGTCTTTCGTCGTTCGGTTACCTGAAACATTTCCCGGTCGATTTCCTCAAGATCGATGGCAGTTTCGTCAAGGAAATTCTCCACGATCCGATCGATCGTGAGATGGTGCGTTCGATTAACGAAATAGGCCATCTGACAGGCAAGCGCACGATCGCGGAATTCGCAGAGAACGAGGAAATCATCACCATGCTGCGCGGCATGGGAATCGATTACGCCCAGGGTTACGGGGTTTCCGAGCCCAAGCGGGTCACTCGCGCCGTCGCCTGATTTCGCAAGCAGTTTCGATCGAAAAAAAACCCGGCGGGAAGCCGGGTTTTTTATTGCCACGTTGGCAGGTGTTACATGACGAAGCCGTGGTGCGCGCCGACCATGCTCATGACCATCGGAATGGACATCAGCGTATTGGAACGCGAGGCAAGAAACGCAACCCGTCTGGCCCTGGCGATTTCGTCGGCGGACGCCTCGACCATCCCAAGAATCTTTTTCTGGTTGGGCCAGATCAGTACCCAGACATTAAAGAGCATGATCGTGCCGAGCCAGGCGCCGATGCCAATGGTCAATGCATAAACGTCGATGCTGTCGCCCCGCATACCCAGCATGAAGGCAGCGCCGAATTTACCCATGTGGGCCAGATAGCCCGCGCCAGTTAACCAGGTCACGAGTGCCCCCCAGCGAAACCAGTCGAGCGCTCGCGGCGCCACGTACTTGGTGATGCCGGCGCCACCCGGGCCTCCGTCATCCCCTGCCGCCTGGGCCAGGGCGGGTACCTGTACAAAATTGAAGTAGTACAGCAGGCCGATCCAGGTGATGCCGGCCAACACATGCAACCAGATGATCAACGAAGACACCTTGCCGACAATATGGTCACCCATGGTCACAAGGATCAGGATGACTGCCAGCACAATGCCTCCGATGATCGTGCCGACGATGGTGTTCAATGGGTTCATTAGCTATCTCCCCGAGTGTTTTTTCCTGATACGACTGCCAGATTGCGGGCAGTGGCTCGCTCTCCTGCGAGCGTTCGAGGGATTATACGGCTTGGGCAACGCAAAATCAGTTCTTTGGCGCGCAAGGCCGCTTTTGCACGGTCTATTGAAGATTTGGCCCGATAAGGGATAATGCGTCGCTTGCCGCGGGATGTGCTAATCCGTCAGGGCTCGGGTTGCGGGATTCAGTGGAGTAAGCTGAATCCTTTGGGGTATAAAGCCGGTACGATCATTTCAACGTCTGTCGAGCGTGACAGGCAGTGGAGACTAGCAATATGCGATTTCTGGCCATTGTACTAATGAGCTTGTTCCTGTCAGGCTGCACCGCGCTACTGGTCGGGGGAGCCGCCGTAGGTGGCTACCAGGTGGGTAAAGACGACCGAACCGCCGCCCAAATCGCGAGGGACGCGAAAACGACGGCGACGATCAAGAGCAAAATGGTTGCGGACAAGACGGTTAGCGCCATCAATGTTAACGTGGATACCTATGACAACCGCGTAACACTGAGTGGTTCGGTCGGCAGTTTCGTCGCCAGGGACCAGGCCGGGCGCATCGCAGCCGGTGTCGAGGGCGTGGTGTCAGTGGATAATCAGCTCAAAGTCGTTGCCGAGTAGCCACGATTTTGCACCGACGAATGTGGGCTCAAGGCGATTCCCACACAAATTTTTTCGATAATGCAGGTAAGCAAAGTGGATGTGAATAAGAGAATCGAACAGCAACTGAAGGACAACCCGGTCCTTCTGTACATGAAAGGGACGCCCGATTTCCCGCAGTGCGGTTTTTCCGGGCAGGTTGTCGCAGTCATGAAGGCCTGCGCGCAGAACTTTGCTTACGTCAATATCCTCGAGGACCCGGAGATCAGGGAGGGCCTCAAGGCTTACTCGAACTGGCCGACCTTTCCACAGTTGTATGTCAACGGCGAACTGATTGGCGGATGCGATATCGTCGTCGAGATGTACCAGTCGGGTGAGTTGCAGAAAGAACTGGCAGCCGTTTCCGGCCCGGAATAATGCTCAATCGGCTGGTGTAGCCGGTTGCGCTCGCGCTGATTCAAAAATTGAACGAAACTGGTTGACGATCAGGCAGAAGACGTCGGCCGTGATTTCTGCGTCGTACGCCGCGGAGTGCGCAGACTTCTCGTCGAATTCGAGTCCGGCGGCATGTACCGCTCGAGCCAGCACGGTCTGACCGTAGGCGACACCGCACAAGGTGGCTGTATCGAAACAGCTGAACGGATGAAACGGGTTGCGCTTTATGCCGGTCCGCAGCACCGCTTCGTTAAGAAAGCCGAGGTCGAAGGCCGCGTTGTGACCCACCAGTACGGACCGGGTGCAGACAGACTCGCGAACCGCTCGTCTGACCTCGCGAAAAATGCGTTGCAGAGCGTCCTTTTCCTCGATGGCCGGACGCAATGGATGGCTGGGGTCAATGCCGTTCACGGCCAGTGACGCCGGATCAAGGTTGGCTCCCTCGAACGGAATGATGTGGTAGCGAATCGTTTCGCCACGCAACAGCGAACCATCCTCCTGGGGGTCAATAAATACGGCGGCAATTTCGAGCAGGGCGTCGGTTCTTGAATTGAATCCGCCGGTTTCGACATCAACGATGACGGGCAGAAACCCTCGAAACCTGTTCGCTATCACTGTGCTGGTCGTCATGCATTTGCGCTTTATCCCGTCAATTGCGGGAGGTTTGTTGGGGAACTACGAAAGATCGCTGTCGAGCACATGGGCATCGAGCAACAGCCCAAGCGTGTAACGGACGCCAAAGCCCGTGACGTCGGTAGGTATGTGTGCCAGACCTTTCGCATGCGTACTGGCACTCAGATCGATGTGCAGCCAGGGAACATTGCCTTCGACAAACTCATGCAGGAAGCAGGCGGCCATGATGTGGTCGCCACCCCCGGTCTGGGTGCACTGTTTGAGATCGGCGAGGTCGCTTTTCAGCTCCTCGAGGAACTCTTTTTCCATCGGAAATGGCCAGACACGCTCACCACAGTCCTTACCCGTCCGTTTCAGCAGCGGATGGAGATTCGGACGGTTTGTGAAAATCCCGCTGTAGCGCGTCGTAATCGCTGTGACACAGCTGCCTGTCAGCGTTGCGTAATCGATAAGCAGTCCTGGTTTGTCACGGCAGGCGAGCGTCAGCGCGTCAGCCAACGCCATTCTGCCTTCGGCATCCGTGTGAATGACCTGGATGGTTTTACCATTTGCGGCAGTCACCAGGTCCTGGGACTTGTAAGCCGTCGACCCGGTGCGGTTTTCGGTAATGGCGAGCCAGCAATCAACGGCAATGTCGAGTCCGAGTGACGCAATCGCAAACAGCGTGCCCAGCGCTACCGCGCTGCCCTGCATGTCCGTGTGCATCTCCAGCATGGACGCAAACGGCTTCAGGTTCGTGCCGCCGGTGTCAAAAATGATGCCTTTGCCAACCAGTGACAGGTCAGCCGCGCCGCGCTTGTCGCCGGGTCGATAGCGCAAGCGGACAATCGCGGCGCTGTCGTCCCGGTTGCCCTGGGCCACGGCAAGAAATGCGCCCGCACCGAGCTCGCGCAATTCGGCGATGCCGAACCTGGTGCAATCCCAGCCCTGCTGACCGGCAAGCTCCTCGAGCATATCGGCGTAAGTGACGTCGGTAAGGACATTCGGGGGCAGCGACGTGAGCCAGCGCGCCAGGTTATTTCCGCCCGCTTCGGCGAGCAGGCGGCGAGTATCGATTTCCTCGCCAAGGCCGAGCAATTGCAAGCCACCGACAGGCGCCGGTTTTGGCTTGTCGGATTTAAAGGAGGGCATTTGAAACCCGGCGGCAAGCGCTGCCGCCGCGATATTCAGGGTGAGGTCGCGCTGCTCTGCAGGCTCGAAACCGCAGACCCAGATGCCGATCCTGTCTCCCCTGGCCGGTTTGGCGGCGGCGACCAGCTTGCGGCCGAGGGTCAGTTGTTCGAAGGCATCCAGCGGCTCCTTCGTCTTGACCGTCAAAACAGAGGTCTGCCGCGGATTTGCCAGCCGTAATGTCGCGCCGGGGACCGCGCCGGGCGCCGATTTCTTCAGCAACTGCTTGATTTTGGCGTCCTGGGGCAGCTGCCGCCAGGTGCCGGCGGCGACCCGTGGCGGTAAAACAATCAGCACCGTGTCCAGTTTTGACAGCAACTTTGCTGTCGGAGTGCCTATGGAGCAGCCGATTTTGATATTCTTCGCAGTTGGGAGCAGGCTTGGCATCGTGATTGTCACCTCATAATAAATCTTGACCCGGGCACTGCCGGCAAAGAACATTGCGGCGCCCCGACCGTAAACGCATGGCCGGTCATTCGGATTGACGATCCTAGCAGGACAGATCACCTAATTCATCCGGCATTGCCGGCAGGCAGGACATTTAGCGAATTTTGGATTGTTTATGACAGATTTCAGCCCATTTGAAGACCTGGACGTCGTCGAAACGCGCGAGTGGCTCGAGTCCATAGACTCCGTGCTCAAGGCCCATGGGCCCGAGCGTGCCCATTTCCTGTTGAACCAGATGATCGATTTCGCGCGTCGATCGGGCGCTTATCTGCCCTACAGCCCGAATACCGCATACCTGAACACAATTTCCAAGGGCAGGGAGCCGGACTATCCCGGGGACCGCTCGGTGGAGCGTCGCATCGAGGCCTACCTGCGCTGGAACGCCATGGCAATGGTGGTGCAGGCCAATCGCATCAGCACGGAATACGGTGGCCATATTTCGAGTTATGCCTCATCGGCGACACTGTATGAAGTGGGCTTCAACCATTTCTGGAGAGCGCCGACCGAGCAGCAGGGCGGCGACATGATTTTCATCCAGGGGCATTCCGCGCCGGGCATCTATTCTCGAGCGTTTCTCGAAGGTCGGCTTAGCGAAGATCAATTGCGCCGATTCCGTAAAGAGGTTGGCGGTGGCGGCCTGCCATCCTATCCACACCCGTGGTCGATGCCGGATTTCTGGCAGTTCCCGACCGTGTCGATGGGATTGGGGCCGATGATGGCCATTTACCAGGCACGCTTCATGCGCTACATGGAGAACCGCGGCCTGATGGCGCCAAGCGACAGGAAGATCTGGTGTTTCCTCGGCGATGGCGAGATGGATGAGCCGGAATCGATGGGCGCCATCACGATGCCGGTGCGGGAAGGCCTGGACAACCTGGTTTTCGTCGTCAACTGCAATTTGCAGCGACTCGATGGCCCGGTGCGTGGCAACGGCAAGATCATCCAGGAACTGGAAGCCGCTTTCCTCGGCGCCGGCTGGAACGTTATCAAGGTCATCTGGGGATCCGGCTGGGATGCGCTGCTGGCGCAGGATCACAACGGGCTGTTGCGGCGGGTCATGGAAGAGTGCGTTGACGGCGAGTACCAGAATTTCAAGTCCAAGGGCGGCGACTATATTCGCGAACATTTCTTCGGCCGCTTTGCGGAAACCCGGGCGATGGTCGCCAACATGTCCGACGCCGAGATATACAACCTGAAACGAGGCGGGCATGACTCGCTCAAGGTGCATGCTGCGTATCGCGCGGCCGCAGACCACAAGGGTCAGCCAACGGTCATCCTGGCGAAGACCGTCAAAGGCTTCGGCATGGGCTCGGCAGGCGAAGGTCAGAACATCGCTCATCAGAAAAAGAAGCTCGATCTTGACGATATTCGCGAGTTTCGCGACAGGTTCAATATTCCGGTCAGTGACAGGGACCTCGAGAATGTGCCGTTTTGCCTGCCGGCCAGTGGCAGCCAGGAACTCGAGTACCTGCATGAAAGGCGCCAGGCGCTCGGTGGCTATTTGCCACAGCGCCGCCGCCGGTCTGCCTCGATCAAGGCGCCTGCGCTGAATGTGTTCCAGGCACAGATCGAGGGCAGCGGCGAGCGTGAGGCATCCACGACGATGGCATTTGTTCGCATCTTGACGGCGCTCATTCGCGACAAGGAAATCGGTAAACACATCGTGCCGATCGTGCCGGACGAGGCGCGTACTTTCGGTATGGAAGGCATGTTCCGCCAGGTAGGTATCTACGCTTCCAAGGGGCAGCTGTATACGCCGCAGGACGTCGACCAGCTCATGTATTACCGCGAAGACAAGCAGGGCCAGATTCTCGAGGAAGGCATTAACGAGGGCGGGGCGTTGTGCTCGTGGATTGCTGCCGGCACGTCATACAGTAATCACGACGTGCCGATGGTGCCGTTCTATATCTATTACTCGATGTTCGGCTTTCAGCGTGTCGGTGATTTCATCTGGGCAGCCGGCGATCAGCAGACACGCGGATTCCTGATCGGTGGCACGGCGGGACGGACGACACTCGCCGGAGAAGGTCTGCAACACCAGGATGGACACAGCCTGGTCGCCGCGTCCACCGTGCCGAACTGCGTAGCCTATGACCCGACCTTTGCATACGAGCTGGCCGTCATCATTCAGGACGGCCTGCGCCGCATGATCGAAGAGCAGGAGGATGTGTTTTTCTATATCACCTGCATGAACGAAAACTACGTGCAGCCACCCATGCCCGACGGAGTCCGGGAGGGTATCCTGAAAGGCATCTACCTGTACCGGGAAGGGGGCAAAGGCAAAGTCCGTGCGCAGCTGCTCGGTTCCGGCACCATTCTTCGCGAGGTGATTGCCGCCGCCGACTTGCTGCAGGACGACTACGATATCGTTGCCGATATCTGGTCTGTCACGAGTTTCAATGAACTGCGCCGGGATGCAATGGCGGCGGAACGCTGGAACCAGCTGCACCCGGGGGAAACGCCAAAATCGAGTTACCTGGAATCCACCCTGGATGGCCGCAGCGGGCCATTCGTCGCGGCGACCGATTACATGAAGATCAGTCCCGACCAGGTACAGCGCTGGGTACCTGGCCGCTACGTGACGCTCGGCACGGATGGCTACGGCCGCAGTGATGGCCGTGCGGCCTTACGGGAATTCTTTGAAGTGGATCGCCACTTTATCGTTGTGGCTACCCTGAAGGCGTTGGCTGATGAGGGCATGATCGACCAGGAAACCGTTGCAGGTGCGATTCGCAAGTACGGCATCGATCCGGACCGTCCGGATCCGGTTTCGCTGTAGGCATCTGACAGAAGGACGAAGCAGGACGTGGCCAGAAGCATGGAAATACGGGTACCCGATCTCGGCGAATTCTCCGCTGTCGAAGTCATCGAGATTCTCGTCAAGCCGGGTGATGTGGTTGCCCGGGAAGACGGCTTGATCACGCTCGAAACCGACAAGGCGTCGATGGATGTGCCGTCGCCGGGCGACGGTATCATCGAGGCGCTGAGCGTTGCCGTGGGTGACCGGGTTTCAGCCGGCGACGTCATCGCGACGCTTCAGCCCGCTGCGAAAGAAGCGTCCGCTGAATCAGCGGAGACAGTCGTTTCGGCAGCAACCGAAAACGCTGCGCCAGGCGCAGCCGAGCCTGTCGAAATCACCGTGGTGGTGCCGGATATCGGCGATTTTTCGAATGTCGATGTCATCGAAGTCCACGTCGCCGAGGGCGACAGCATTGCGCTGGAGGATTCGCTGGTAACGCTGGAGACCGACAAGGCCTCGATGGATGTTCCGGCGACGGCGGCAGGCGTCGTCAAGTCGGTGCTGGTCAAGGCGGGCGACAAGGTATCGCAGGGTTCTCCACTGGCCATCGTCGAAGGGACGACGGCTGTTGCCAGGGCGGAGCCGCCTGCGAGGGAAGCAGTGCCGGCAGCAGCAGCCCCGGTACACACCAGGCCAGCACAACAGGCGCCGGCTGCGGCGCAGCCGCCAGCCCGGCTGCCGTCGATCGATGAAGTGGGCTTTTCCCAGGCCCATGCCAGCCCCTCGGTGCGCAGGCTGGCACGTGAACTCGGCGTCAACCTGGTCCAGGTCAAAGGCTCCGGACTGAAATCGCGCATCCTGCATGACGACGTCAAGGCTTTCGTCAAGGCTGTGTTGACGGGACAGGTCGGGCTGCCAGGCGCCGGGCTGCCTAAAGTACCGGAAGTGGATTTCGCGAGGTTCGGGCGGATCGAGCAGCGGCCGCTGACGCGCATTCAAAAAATTGCCGGGCCACGACTGCAGGCCAGCTGGATCAACCTGCCGCACGTAACCCAGCACGATTCCGCCGATATTACGGAGCTCGAAGCGCGTCGTCAGCAGCTGAAAGAGGCGGCCAAAAAACAGGGCTTCAGCCTGACGCCACTGGCATTCATCCTGAAGGCCTGCGTCGCGGCGCTGCAGCAGTTTCCGAAAGTAAACGCGTCACTGGCCAGCGACGGACAATCGCTGGTTTACAAACAGTATTACCACCTGGGTTTCGCTGCGGACACGGAAAACGGGCTGGTCGTACCGGTTATCAGGGACGTTGACCGCAAGGATGTCTTCGAGATAGCGCGGGAGCTCGGCGAGCTCTCCGCGAAAGCCCGCGACGGCAATCTCAAGGCAGAGCAGTTGCAGGGCGCAACCTTTACCGTGTCCAGCCTTGGTGGCATCGGCGGGACTGCTTTCACGCCGATCGTTAACGCGCCGGAAGTGGCAATCCTGGGTGTGTCACGGTCATCGATGCAGCCCGTATGGGACGGCGCCGCGTTTGTGCCGCGGCTCATGCTGCCCTTGTCCTTTTCTTACGATCATCGGGTCGTCGATGGGGCGGATGCCGCCCGCTTCACGACCTTCCTCGGCCAGGTGCTGGCCGACGCAGAGAAACTGTTGCCCGGGGAGGCGAACTCGTGAGCGAGCGATTCACGCTGACGGTTCCCGATCTCGGTGATTTCACCGACGTGGAAATTATTGAAGTGCTGGTTCGCCCGGGCGATATCCTGGCGCTCGAGGATCCGGTCGTCACGCTGGAGACCGACAAGGCATCGATGGATGTGCCGGCCACCCGGGCCGGAAAGGTGGTGTCCGTGGCGGTTGCGGTGGGGGATAAGGTTTCCAGGGGCGATGCGTTGCTGGAGATCGAGCAGAGCGATGCGGCCCCGCGAGAGCCGGTGCCGACTGACGAAGCCCAGACGGCGCCGCAGGAGAGTGCGACGCATACGACGGATCTTGTCGTCATCGGCGCAGGACCGGGGGGCTACACGGCGGCGTTTCGCGCCGCAGACCTGGGCCTCGACGTGATGCTCGTGGAACGCTGGCCGGTCCTTGGCGGCGTCTGCCTGAACGTGGGATGTATTCCGTCCAAGGCGCTCCTGCACGCAGCCAAGGTGATCGACGACGCGGAAGCCATGGCGGCGCACGGTATTCGCTTTGGCAAGCCGGAGATCGACGCCGGCGCGCTCGGGGCCTGGAAGAATGAGGTGGTTGCGCGCCTGACAGGTGGCCTGGAGCAGCTGGCGCGGCAGCGCAAGGTCCGCGTAATCCAGGGGACAGCCCGTTTTGCATCGCCGCAGCAGCTGATTCTCGATTCCGGTGAAACGATCGCGTTCTCCAGGTGCATCATTGCCGCGGGGTCCGAAAGCGCAACCCTGCCGGGCCTGCCGGACGATTCACGGATCGTCGACTCGACCGGCGCCCTGGAGCTTGATCCATTGCCGCAGCGCCTGCTGGTTGTCGGTGGCGGCATCATCGGCCTGGAAATGGCCTGCGTCTACAGCGCGCTGGGAACCGCGGTATCGGTCGTCGAGCTGATGGATACGCTGATGCCCGGCACCGATCCGGATCTCGTCCGCCCGCTGCAAAAGATCATCAAGGCGCGCTACGAGAAGATCATGCTCGGGACGCGCGTGACCGGCATGCGGGCAGTCGAGGCAGGCATCGAGGTGAGCTTTGCGGGCAAGGCTGCGAGCGACCCTGTGGTTTATGACAAGGTTTTGATCGCGGTCGGGCGCCGGGCCAACGGTGACAAGCTGGATGCAGCAAATGCCGGCGTCCATGTCGATGAGCGGGGCATCATCAAGGTCGACAAGCAAATGCGAACCAATGTGCCGCATATTTTTGCCATTGGTGACCTCGCGGGCGGCCCGATGCTTGCGCATAAAGCGACCCATGAAGGAAAACTCGCGGCTGAGGTCGCGGCGGGCGAAAAACGCGCCTTCGATGCGCGCTGCATTCCCTCGGTCGCCTACACCGACCCCGAAGTTGCCTGGGTGGGCCTGACCGAAACGGACGCGAAAGAGCAGGGTATTTCGTACGAGAAAGCGCAGTTTCCCTGGGCCGCGAGTGGCCGGGCACTATCGCTCGGACGCGACGAAGGATTCACCAAGCTGCTGTTTGACAAAACGAGCGGCCGTGTCCTCGGCGGCGGCATCGTCGGTCCTGCCGCCGGTGACCTGATTGCGGAAATTGCGCTGGCCGTGGAGATGGGCGCTGATGCGGCCGATATCGGCCTGACAATTCACCCCCATCCCACACTCTCGGAAACCATCGCGATGGCGGCCGAGGCTTACGAGGGTACGCTGACCGACCTGTATATTCCGCGTCACAAGTAGCGGGATCTACGCAGGTCTCGAGTTGTGGCCCCAGCGCTGCCGGATCAGGTGATCCAGGCTCAGTTTGCCGGCACCCATGAAGAACAGGGCGAGCAGCATCAGAAAGTAGGTTACCGCCCATTCAATGCCGTTATTGGAAATGACGAAATTCCCGGTTTCCGTCAGCCAGTCGTAGTTGCCATGCGTGCGCAGTATGCCGCGAGCGCGATCAAGGCGTTCGAGCGCCCCGTCGATGTCCGAATTGGCAAAAGGCATCATTTTATCGGCTACTGCCTGCCAGCCATTGTCCCAGTGAACCGTTACGGCAGCCACGATCATCGTGACCATCAGCGGTATGGCGATCCAGCGCACGCCGAGGCCAATGAGCAGCAGCAGGGCGCCAGCCAGCTCGCTGATCGTTGCGAGCCACGCCAGCACTGCCGGAAAAGGCAGTCCGAGTCCCCAGTCCGGATTGCCAAACCATTCGATGGTCGCGGCCATTCCACTCAGCTTGGTATTGCCGACGGTCCAGAATATCGGTACGAGATAGAGACGCAGGGCCAGCGGCGCAAGAAAGTCGAGCCGCATTGCGCCATCCATGGCCGATTGCAGTCGATACAAGACAGCTTTCAATCTGCCGCTCTCGTGCCGGTAATAATGTGGTGAGTGCGCATGTCGGTGAGCGCCTGCAAACCGTGTTGCGCGAAACCATCGCGATCGTCGACGCCGGCCTCTTGCGCCAGCGCGTACAACAGTTCCTGGCCGGTCAGAGTCGCGTTGTCACGGACCCGCCTCAGCAATTCCGCAGAAATCGGGCTCAGTTCGAGAAAACCGATGCTGTCATCGGGTCGCCGGTATACGACCAGCCAGGTCGGATCGTCCGGTGGCTCAGTCGGCAGGAATGCCGGTGAAATTCGGTGCACGGGGTACACGTATTCCAACAGTTCCGCGTGAGGCGAAATCTGCGGTATGCCATTGAGCAGGTCCCCCTGCGGATCGATGCCCGCGGTGTCTACGTCCTTTGCAATGGATACCGCCAATTCGATCCATTCATAGTGCGCCAGTTCCAGCAGAAACGGCCACTTGTCGATCGCATTCGGCGGATTCGCCTGCAGGAAATCGAGAAATTCGCGGGGTACTTGCGGAAAATAGGGAGTGTGTGCCTTGTGCTGAACCATGAAAGACCGCACGAGGTCGCGCCAGGCCATATCGCCATGCAATTCTCGAAGCACCGGAAACGTCGAGGTGAGCAGGTTGACCAGATTGTTGTGAAACAGGCGCCGGTAAATAGCCAGCCGGCGATCCTCGATACCATCCGGTGCCGCGATATTCGCGGGATCCCGCAGATGGGCGGCGAGCGCGAATTGCTTTTGTTGAAATTTCGGGACGTCAGTCATGCGCTCGCTCCGCGGCCTCCCGCTGCAGTCGTTTGATCTGTCGAACCTCATCGAGCAACTCGTGCATCGGCGGAAAATCGAAATCTCGCTCCAGGAGCGTCGGCACCACGCCGAAATGCCGGTAAGCCTCCGCCAGCAGATTCCAGGCAAGGTCACCAACGGGGTCTCCATGCGTGTCGACTCGCAGATCCTCTGCTTCGACATGATGTCCCGCGATGTGGAAATAGCGCACCCTGTCTGCCGGCATGGCCAGCATGAATTCCCTGGCGTCGTAACGGTGATTGATGCTGTTGACGACGATGTTGTTGATGTCCAGCAATAGATCGCAATCGGCCTCACGCACGACGGCGTTGACGAACTCGCTTTCACTCAGGCTGGTATCAGTCGGCGCGTAGAACGACACATTCTCGATCGCTATGCGCATCTCGAGAATTTCCTGCACGCGCCGGATTCTGGCGGCGACATAGTCGACGGCTTCGTCGGTGAAGGGAATCGGCAGCAAGTCGTACAGGTGGCCGTCGTCACTACAGTAACTGAGATGCTCCGAGTAACAACGAATATTGTGCTCCTTGATGAACTGCTTGATGTCCAGCAACAGCTTTTCATCGAGCGGTGCAGGGGATCCGATGCTCAGCGACAACCCGTGAATGACGAACGGGTAACGCTCCGTAAAGAAGCGCAGTTTTTTGCCCAGCGCTCCGCCGACATGACTCCAGTTTTCCGGGGCGACTTCCATGAAGTCGACGTCCGCCGGCGGACCGGATATCAGCTTGTCGATGATAGCCCGCCGCAGGCCAAGGCCTGCGCCGGACACCGGGTATTCGTTAGCGGCCATAGCCATTACTGCTCGAAGCTTCCATAGTGAGTTTCCTTAACAGACCCGTGACCGCAACGGTTTATTACAAATTCCGCCGCGCGCCGCAAAATCGGCCTATTGGCCCGCCAGCTTGCGCACACGCTCGAGATATTGCTGTTCGTCTGGCGCCTGGCCATCGCGCTGCGCCTGCCACAGGGTTTCAGCCAGGCATTCGAGCAGCTTGTGCTCGCTCGCATGATGATCGCCGGTCTTGGCCGCGACGATGGCAAAAAGCCGGCGAATGCCGGGAGGGCGATCTGTCGCAACCTGGTCGCGGATAGCGAGGTGCAGGCCCATGTGCAGATACGGGTTGCTCTGGCCGGCCTCCGGGGCGAACTCGAGCTGCAGGTCCTCGCTCTCGACGACGGCATGGTATTCGGGATGCTCCTCGACGATGCGGGCAATCTGGGTTTCCAGCGGCGACATCGGCAGTGATTCCCTGGCTTTTTTCCAGGCATCGGCATACATCTGTCGGAGTTCGGAGCGGTCACTGCCAAAAATCATGGGTATCAGTCCTTTTGCACTTGCTTGTCGCGATATTCGCAGAGATCGCGAATGACACAATCCCCGCAAAGCGGCTTGCGGGCCTTGCATACATAGCGACCATGCAGGATCAGCCAGTGATGGGCATCCTGCTTGTATTCCTCGGGGGTGAATTTCAGCAGCCGTTTTTCGACTTCCAGGGGTGTTTTTCCCCTGGCGAGGCCCGTTCGGTTTGCGACCCGGAAAATGTGCGTGTCGACCGCAATGGTAGGTTGGCCGAATGCCGTATTCAGAATGACGTTGGCGGTTTTCCTGCCGACGCCGGGCAACGCTTCCAGCGCTTCCCGGGTTTGCGGCACTTGTCCGCCGTGCTGGTCCAGCAATATGCGGCAGGTCTCGATGATGTTCTTTGCCTTGCTGTTGAACAGGCCGATAGTCCGAATATGCGATTTCAGCCCGTCGACACCGAGGTCGAGAATTGCGCGAGGCGTATGGGCCTGCGCATACAGCTGGCGAGTTGCCTTGTTCACGCTGACGTCAGTTGCCTGCGCGGAC
The DNA here is from genome assembly GCA_036526055.1 of Woeseiaceae bacterium. Lineage (GTDB taxonomy): Bacteria > Pseudomonadota > Gammaproteobacteria > Steroidobacterales > Woeseiaceae > JAHEFE01. The sequence continues at coordinate 6,955 of DATCZF010000249.1, read as the reverse complement.
AGGATGACAGCGACCAGCAATTCGAACGGTGTCCGGTAATCCAGTTCCGTCGTTGGCGCCGGGTTGCCGGCTTGCAGCCGCCGATAAATCTCCGCACGGATATCCTTATTCAAAATGATCTTCCTGCTGGCCCTTCGCGGCCCTGATTGCATGGTTGCGCCGGTTATCGAGCGCATTTTTGCCCGCGATCAGCAGTGCCAGGCTGAAAAATGCGCCCGGCGGCAGCAGCAACAGCAAGAATCCGCCATCGAAGAGCTGTAATCCGCTCCAGCCGTCGATTCCGAGCAGGTCCAGTCGCCCCAGCAATGTGCCGCTGCCCAGTAACTCGCGAAATGCCCCGATTATGCACAGCACAATGGCAAAGCCAACCCCCATCCCTATGCCATCGACCATGGAGCTTAGCGGTGGATTGCGCGAGGCGAAAACTTCTGCGCGAGCCACGATCGCGCAGTTTGTGACGATCAGCGGGACGAATATTCCGAGCGAGCGATCCAGGTCGGGCAGCCAGGCTTTCAGCAGGAGTTCCGCACAGGTCACCAGCGAGGCGATGACAAGCACATACAGTGGCACGCGAATGACCGGTCGAATCAGGCCGCGAAGCATCGATACCAGCAGGTTCGACAGCGTGAGAACGAACAGGGTCGCGACTCCCAGGCCGAAACCGTTGACGAGGCTGGTCGTGACGGCCAGCAGCGGGCACAGGCCAAGCAGTTGCACCAGGCCCGGGTTTTCATACCAGAGGCCTTTCGCCAGCTGCTGCAGGGATGGCGCGCTTGCATTCATTAGGGCTGCTCCTTCTGGCTATCGCCAGGTTGGGGCAGAGTTTCTCGATGAGCCGCAAAAAAGGCCAAGGTCTGGCTGACCGCCCTGACAACCGCCCGAGGCGTCACCGATGCGCCGGTAAATTGATCGAATTCACCGCCGTCACGGCGAATATTCCATCCAGGCGGGTCTGGGTTGGTCAACGAGCGGCCCGAAAATTGCTCGATCCAGCGACTTCGCGCGATGTCGATGCCATCACCCAGGCCCGGTGTCTCGCGATGTTCGAGAACGCGTACCGCCGTAATCCCGCCGTGCGGCGCTATGCCAATAAGCAGTCGAATTGGCCCGGAATAGCCGTCCAGGGCTTCGACGACAAAGAGCCAGGCCGCAGGGGTGCCCGAGTGGGTGGCCAGGTACAGGGTTGCCTCGCCGCGCCCGGGCAATTCGCCGGGCGCCGAGATTGCCTGCACACTGCTGCTGAGATCGTTGTCGAATTCGATGCCTGCCAGTGCCGGCTTCAGGCTTTCCGCCAGGTACTGCCGCTGGTTGGCGGTAATCCTGTCCGCTGTCAGCTGGTAGGTCACGGCCACAATCGCCGCACACAGGGTAGCAACCAGCGCGAGCAGCGCGGCCGCATTGCGATTCGCTGACTTCGCCGTCATGAATCGTCTCCCTTGCCGTTGTGGTCATGTCCGGCAATCCGGGGAACCGTAAAATAGTCGATTGCCGGTGCCGCCATGTTCATGAGCAAAACCGCAAATGCAACGCCGTCCGCATAGCTTCCCCAGCGGCGAATCGCGTAGATCAGCAGGCCGATCCCCAGGCCGTAGATGATGCGGCCACGCGGGCTGGTTGCCGCGGAAACCGGATCCGTGGCGATGAAAAACGCGCACAGCAGGGTAGCGCCGCCGAAAAGGTGAAAGCCTGGGCTTGCGTTGGCGCCTGCGCCGAACAGGTAAAAGAACGTTGCCGGCACCGTCACGCCGAGAATGACGGCAACGGGAATGTGCCAGCGAATGATGCCGCGATACAGCAACCACAAGCCGCCGATAGCGACGAAGTTGGCAATCCACTCCCAGCCACGTCCCGCGAAGTCCCCCATCAGGGGGTTTTGATGGATCTCTTCGAAAATCTGCATTGCCGCGAAGCCCGATTGCGCTGCGTCCAGCGGCGTGGCGCGGGTCAGGGCATCAAATGTGAAGCCATCGGGGAGCGAACCAGTTAGCGTGTAGCCGAGTGACTGCAGAACGCCAAGGTGCTGATAATCGAGGTCGCCGATGTGTGGCGCGGTCCAGAAATTCATTTCGAACGGAAAGGCCAGCAGGACGACGACATAGCCGGCCATCGCGGGGTTGAATATGTTGTAGCCGATGCCGCCATACAGGTGCTTGGCGACGCCGATCGCAAACACGCTGGCTGTCGCCGTTACCCACCAGGGCGTCAATGGCGGGAGCGCGAACGCCAGCAGCACGGCAGTGACTATGGCGCTGTAGTCCTGCAGTGCCGGCAATGCAGGGCGATTGCGCAGCTGCAACGCTGCAGCCTCGGTGGCCAGGCAGAATATCGTGGCAATGATGACGTTGAACAGCAGGCCGGGTCCGAAGAAATAGACGTGCGCCAAGGCGGCTGGCAGCAGGGCGAAAAGCACCTGGCGCATAACCAGCGTTACCTGGCCTTGCGGGGCGATGAATGGCGCGCTGCGGCGTGCAAAAAGCATGTCAGTCATCCGCCTCCGTGTCGCCGCTGCGCTTCTTGTCTTTGCTTCTCTCAAGAATCGCCGCTATTGCGTCGGGACCGGCGGACCGGGCCGTGCTCTTTTGCTCGGCAAGCTGCGCCTCGCGTTCCTGCTGGGCACGCTGCAAACGCAGGTTATGCGCCTCAAATCGTTGTTTTGCTCGAGTAGCCCGCGCCTTTTCCTGCTCGAGTTGGCGGGAAACCGCCTTGAATTCCCGAAACCGGGTGGTCAGTGGTATCAGGCTGGGGCAGACGAGGTCGCAGCAGCCGCACTCGATGCAGTCCATCAGTCCATGGCGCTGCAATTGCGCCTGGTCCCTGGCTCGTCCATACCAGTGGATTTGCTGCGGCAGCAGCTGTACCGGGCAGACAACCGCGCACTCGCCGCAGCGGATGCAGTTCAATTCAGGCCCGGGTTGCGGCAGCGCCGAGAGAACGACGGCACAGTTGGTCGCCTTCTCGACGGGAATGGCATCATTGCTCATGGCCTTGCCCGTCATGGCGCCGCCGATCACCAGGTGGTGAGCCCGATCGGTGTAGCCACCGGCGGCAGCAACCAGGCTCGCAATCGGTGTGCCGATTCGCGCCAGCACATTGACTGGCTGCGAGACGCCGTCGCCCGTCACCGTGGTTATCCTTTCAATCAATGGGCGTGCACGAGTAATCCAGTCGGCAATTGCGGCGACCGTGGCGACGTTTTGCACGACGCAACCGACATCGCTCGGCAGTCCGCCACTGGGTACCTCTATGCCCGCAACCAGCTGGACCAACTGGTCCTCTGCACCGGACGGGTAGATCGACGGGATCTGCCGCAGCGTCAGGCGCGGGTCCTGTGCTTCGCGCAGTGCCGAATTCAGGCTGATCAGTGCTGCGGGCTTGTCACTCTCCACGGCGATGACAGCCTTGTCGATGCCGAGAACGTGCAGCAGGATTTGCGTTCCGGTGACAATATCGGCCGGTCGTTCCCGCATCAGCATGTCATCGCAGCTGATATAGGGTTCACATTCAACGCCATTGATTACCAGGTATCGCAGGTTTCCCTGCCGGGCGCGGCCAATTTTCTCGGCGGTCGGGAAAACGGCGCCGCCAAGCCCGGCGATGCCGCCTTCCCGAATAAGTTCGGTCAGGGCCTCCGGTGTTTGCTGACGATAGTCAGCACATGGCGGTGCGGCAACGATGAAGCGGTCTTTGCCATCCGTCTGAATGACGATGCAGCGGCCGTCGTCGCCCTGGCGAGCAAATACCGGCCGGGGCGCAATCGCCTTGACGATGCCGGATGACGGTGCGTGAATCGATGCACCGGCGCGCTTTGCCTGGCGGGCGATTACCTGTCCGCCCAGCACCGTGTCGCCGACCGTGACGGTCGGTTTTGCCGGGTCACCGGCGTGTTGCCCGAGTGGCACGACCAGTTCCCGTGGAACGGGACACGGCAACACTGCCTGAGCGGTTGATGCCTGTTTGTGCGCGGGCAGCCGAAGCCCTCCGTGCAATCGCCCCAGGTCGTAAGTCGGCGCGCTCACGGCACGACCCTCATTTCGATACAGTCGACAGGGCATGGCGGTACACACAGTTCACAGCCCGTACATTCCTCAGCCAGTACCGTGTGCATCAGGTTCCTGGCGCCGACGATCGCATCTACCGGGCAGGCATCGATGCAGTAGGTGCAGCCGATGCACAATTCTTCCAGGATCACGGCAACCGCCGGTGTCGTGGCGGGGACAAGATCCGCGGCCAGCGGTCGGGGTTCTTTGCCGAGCAACTCGGCGAGTTGCTGAATCAGTTCGTCCCCCCCGGGCGGGCAGCGGTTGATGTCGACGCTGTCACCGGCGACTGCCATGGCATAAGGTCGGCAGCCCGGATAACCACACTGCGCGCACTGCGTTTGTGGCAGCAGCTGGTTGATTTGCTCCACCAGCGTGTCTGCATCTGCCGGGAGCTTGCGCTCGGCCAGGGCCAGCAGCAGCCCGGCAAGTAACGCCAGGGAGCCTAATGTGATTGCCGCTGTGATAATCATCTCGTCACTGGCTCAGTAACGTGCCATGCCCGCGAAACCCTGAAACGCGAGCGACATGATCCCCGCCGTCAGCAGTGCGATTGGCGCACCGCGAAAGGCGCGCGGCACATCAGCCTCGGCAATCCGTTCCCGCAATGCGGCGAAGAGGACAAGGACCAGTGCAAATCCCGCGGCGGCACCGAAGCCGTAGACCAGGGAATGGGTGAATCCTTCGGCTTCCTGGACATTTAACAGCGCCACGCCGAGAACCGCGCAGTTCGTCGCGATCAGAGGAATGTAGATGCCGAGTATCTTGTGGAGCAGCGGGCTGACCCGGCGCACCATGATCTCGGTAAACTGGACACTGGCGGCGATGACCAGGATGAAAGCAATGGTCTTCAGGTATTCGAGCTGCAGCGGCAGCAGCAGGTACTGGAACACGAGGTAGGAGAGGGCGGACGACAGTGTCAGCACGAACGCGGTTGCCAGGGACATTCCAGTCGCAGCTTCGAGGTTGCCGGATACGCCCATGAAAGGACAGAGGCCGAGAAAACGGACCAGGACGAAGTTGTTTACCAGGACCGTTGCAACCAGGATCAGGAATAGATCTGTCATGGCAACCTGCTCCCCCGTTTCAGATAGATCGTGTTCGGCCCCGGCAAGCCGCGGTTTATTTCACTCGCATTCCCGGTTCGGCGCCGGTATCCGGAGACAAAAGAAATATATCCTCGCCACCTGGCCCCGCGGCCAGCACCATTCCCTCGGACACGCCAAAACGCATTTTGCGCGGTTGCAGGTTGGCCACTACGACCACCAGCTTGCCCTGCAGTGATTCCGGGTCATAAGCGCTCTTGATACCGGCAAAAACATTTCTTTCTCCGTCGCCAAGATCGAGCGTCAGTTGCAAAAGCTTGTCGGCGCCTTCAACTGGCCTGGCCTCGGCGATCCTCGCAATTCTCAGGTCGACTTTCATGAAGTCGTCGATCGAGATGAAATCATCCTTGGGCTTTGCCGCTTCTTTTTCGGCTGCATTCTCCGTTGCGGCAGAATTTTTGGTTTCTTCAATCATCTTGTTAATCAACTTTTTGTCGATACGGGTCAGGAGAGGCTCGTAAGTACTGATTTTCCTGCCCAGCAAAGGCGTCCTGACGCTTTCCCAGGACCAGTCGGACTCACCCAGCCAGCGCCGCGTTTTCTCGGCGATTTCCGGCATGACGGGAGCGAGGTATATGGCAAGTGCCCGGAAAAGGTTCAGGCCCTGCGTGCAAATTGCCTGGACGCTGGCGCTTTTTGCGTCGTCTTTGATCAATACCCAGGGTTTGTTCTCCTCGATGTATTGATTGGCTTTGTCCGTCAGCGCCATGATCAGTCGAATCGCTTTGGAATACTCCCGTTGCTCGAAGTAGCCGGCGATCTCATCACCTGCCTGTGCAAACTCATCGTAGAGCGCGGGATCTGGCAATTCGGCAGCCAGCATGTTGTCGAAATGCTTGCTGATGAAACGATCACAACGGCTGCCGATGTTGACGAACTTGCCAACCAGGTCGGCGTTGACCTTGGCGACAAAGTCATCAAGGTTAAGGTCGATATCAGACAGCGTTGGACCCAGCTTGGCGGCATAGTAGTAGCGCAGGTAAGTCGGGTTCAGGTGCGTGTGCAGGGTTTTCGCGCTTATGCCTGTCCCGCGTGACTTGGACATCTTCTGTCCGTCGATCGTGAGAAACCCGTGCGCGAACACACTCGTGGGCGTGCGATAACCTGCGCCTGACAGTACTGCCGGCCAGAACAGCGTGTGGAAATATACGATGTCTTTGCCGATGAAGTGATAGACCTCGGCACTGCTGTCCGCCTTCCAATAGTCGTCGAATTCGAGATCATCACGCCGGTCACAAAGGTGCTTGAAACTGGCCATGTAACCGACCGGCGCATCGAGCCAGACGTAAAAGTATTTATCTTCGGTCCCGGGAATTCGAAAGCCGAAATAGGGCGCATCTCTCGAGATGTCCCAGTCTTTGAGTCCGGCCTCAAACCATTCTTCGAGCTTGCTGACCATGTTCTGGTTCAGTTCCGCCTGTTTCATCCAGTCGCGCAGCGTGTCGGTGAAGTCGCCGAGCTTGAAGAAATAGTGCTCGGATTCACGCCAGACCGGCGCAGTGCCGGATACAATGGACACCGGGTTGATCAGGTCTTTCGTCGTATAGGTGGCGCCACAGACCTCACAAGAATCGCCAGACTGGTTTTCACTTTTGCAGCGCGGGCAGGTTCCCGTGACGAAACGATCGGGCAGAAACATCTTTTCCTGCTCGTCATACGCTTGCTCAATCGTGCGGGTGACTATATGACCGTCTTTTTGCAGCGCTGCGTAGATACCGCCTACCAACGCCTCGTTCTCAGGTGAATGGGTCGTATAGAAGTTGTCGAATTCAACGTAAAAAGCGGCGAAATCTCGCTTCATTTCGGCGGCGA
>DATCZF010000248.1:0-4994 GCA_036526055.1 Woeseiaceae bacterium | reverse complement strand
CTCGATTTCTTCATTCGGGTTGCCAGGGAGCTGCCGGAAAATATCCTGGTGGTTCTGGGCGAGGAATCCGGCGAAATCGTTTCGACGGCGATCTTCTTTCTCGGCAAAAAGTGCCTGTATGGACGCTACTGGGGAAGCTCCCGGTACGTGAGTGGCCTGCATTTCGAAACCTGTTACTACCAGGGCATCGACTATTGCATCGCCAACGGCATTGACCACTTCGAACCCGGTACCCAGGGAGAGCACAAGGTCGCTCGCGGCTTCAAACCGGTCGCAACCTGGTCGGCCCATTGGCTCGCTCATGAGGGATTCAACGCAGCGGTGTCCGAATTTGTTGACGAGGAAAAACGGCATGTCGACCGCTACATGCAGGACGTCGACGACAGGTTGCCTTTTCGCAGGGACACGAGATGACGCGTGTCGCGTGGATCAGCAACCTCGATCCGCCGGGCGCTTTCCCCGACGTCAGCGATGCGCTGCGTGAACCGGACGGCCTCCTCGCCGCCGGCGGCGACCTTTCGACGGAACGCCTCCTGTACGCCTACCGGCATGGCATATTTCCCTGGTATGAGACAGGCCAGCCGCCCCTTTGGTGGTCACCCGATCCGCGCTGTGTACTGGTCCCCGAACGCTTTCACTGCTCTCGTCGACAGTGGCAATACATTCGGCGAAGTGCCCGAACGCTATCCTTCAATCAAGACTTTGCAAGCGTCATTCGCAATTGTGCCGCAGATCGCCGCGGCCTCGCAGGCACCTGGATAACGCCTGAAATGGAGCGGGCCTACAGCCGCTTGCACGACCTTGGCTGGGCGCATTCCGTGGAGATCTGGGAGCGAGAGATGCTGGTCGGCGGACTTTACGGCGTGGCGATTGGCAGGCTGTTTTTTGGCGAATCCATGTTCAGCGCGATGCCGAATGCATCAAAAATGGCCTTACTGGGCTTATGCCGCGAGCTCAGTCAGAGGGGATTCGTCCTCCTCGACTGCCAGCTCGTGTCACCGCATCTGCTCAGCCTCGGGGCCACCCGAATCAGCCGCGGCGAGTTCGTCAAGCACCTGGCGAGCGCCTGCGATCCGCCGACGAAAACCACCGATTGGCCGCGGGAAAGAATCCCCATCAGCGATCTTTCCGGTCACTAGGCACATCTCCGCATTGCAATACGCCCGGCGTTTTTGCACAATTCACGCGCGTTTTAACTCAAGGACACCAAAAATTGGCTAAAGAAGAAGCCATTCAGATGGAAGGTGTGGTTACAGAAACACTTCCCAACACAACTTTTCGCGTGGAACTGGAGAACGGCCATATCGTCACTGCCCATATCTCCGGCAAAATGCGCAAGCACTATATTCGTATTCTTACCGGCGATAGCGTAACGGTCGAACTGACGCCATATGATCTGAGCAAAGGCCGGATCATCTACCGGGGCCGCTAGGCCACACAGCACCTCACCCAGCCAAAGCCTATTCCTCGGGTAGCTTGACGAGCTCCTTGACGAGTGGTTCCGATTTCAGTTGCAGGTTGCCGTCTTTACCGACGCTGATTACCACATGGCCGCCGTCGGCAAGGCTGCCAAACAGCAATTCTTCGGCGAGCGGTCGCTTGATGTGCTCCTGGATGACCCGGGCCATCGGTCGGGCGCCCATTTTCGGGTCATAGCCTCGGGCGGCAATCCAGTCGCGGGCATCGCTTTCCAGCTCCAGGGTAACGTTGTTTGAACCGAGCTTTGCCTCGAGCTCGACGACGAGCTTGTCGACAACTCGCTTCACTGACAACTCGTCGAGCGCTGCAAACTGGATTATCGCGTCAAGACGATTTCTGAACTCAGGCGTAAATATCTTTTTGATCATGGCCATACCATCACTGGTGTGATCCTGTGCGGTAAAGCCGATGGATGCGCGGCTCATCTCCTGCGCACCGGCATTGGTGGTCATGACCAGCACAACGTTGCGAAAATCGGCCTTGCGGCAATTATTGTCCGTCAACGTGCCATGGTCCATGACCTGCAATAACAGGTTGAAGACTTCCGGATGCGCCTTTTCGATTTCGTCGAGCAGCACGACGGCGTGCGGATTTTTTGTCACCGCTTCCGTCAGCAAGCCACCCTGATCGAAGCCCACGTAACCCGGCGGCGCACCGATCAGGCGGGAGACGGTATGCCGCTCCATGTATTAGGACATATCAAAACGGATCAGCTCGACTCCCATCGTCAGTGCCAGCTGCCGCGTAACTTCGGTCTTGCCGACGCCCGTTGGTCCTGAGAACAGAAATGAGCCGATGGGCTTGCCCTCTTCCTGCAATCCCGAACGCGACATCTTGATTGCCGAACTCAATGCCTCGATCGCCTTGTCCTGACCGAAGATCGTCAGCTTCAGGTCTCTTTCCAGCGAGCGCAGGACATCCCGATCGGAGGCCGAAACACTCTTCGGCGGAATCCGGGCCATCTTCGCCACGATGTTTTCCACCATGGTTACCGTGACCGTGTCGCTGCGCTTGTCGGCAGGCTGCAGGCGCAAGTTGGCGCCGGCCTCATCGATGACGTCGATTGCCTTGTCGGGCAGGCGCCGATCGTTGATGTGCTTGGCTGACAGTTCGGCCGCGGCAATCAGCGCCCCGGTCTCGTACCTCACGCCGTGGTGTTCTTCGAAGCGCGTCTTCAGGCCCTTGAGGATTTCCACGGTCTCCTCGACGCTGGGCTCGGGTACGTCGACCTTTTGGAAACGCCTCGCGAGTGCATGGTCTTTTTCGAAAATGCCGCGGTATTCCGAATACGTCGTCGATCCGATACAGCGAATCTCGCCATTCGCCAGGACCGGTTTGATGAGGTTGGAGGCGTCCATCACACCGCCAGACGTGGCGCCCGCACCGATAATGGTGTGAATCTCATCGATAAAGAGTATCGCCCCCGGGTCTTTGCGAATTTCGGCAACGACCGCCTTCAGCCGCTTTTCGAAATCGCCGCGATATTTCGTACCGGCCAGCAATGCCCCCATATCCAGGGCATAGATGGTGCTGTCCCTCAGCACCTCCGGAACCCGTTCTTCGACGATCATTCGCGCCAGACCCTCGGCCAGCGCCGTTTTGCCGACTCCCGCATCGCCCACGTACAGGGGGTTGTTCTTGCGCCGCCGACACAGAATCTGCACGGTTCGCTCGATTTCCAGGTCACGGCCGATCAGCGGGTCAATGCGGCCTTCAACTGCCATCTGGTTGAGGTTGGTGGCGTACTTGCTGAGCGCAGAGCCGCCTTCCGCCTCTTCACCCTCGATTTCCGAGTCCGCCTTGCCCTCGCCCTCCCCGGTAACGCTCGGCAAACCGTGCGAAATAAAATTGACGACATCCAGCCGGGTGATGTCCTGCAACCCTAGCAAGTAAACAGCCTGCGATTGCTTTTCGCTGAAAATGGCGACCAGGACATTACTGCCGCGTACTTCAGACTTGCCGCTTGACTGGACATGAAAGACTGCCCGCTGCAGCACACGCTGAAAGCCCAGTGTCGGCTGCACCTCATGTTCGTCACCGATCGCCTGCAATGGCGTGGTGTCTTCAATGAATTCGATCAACTGCTGCTTTAACAGCTTCACATCGGCTTCACAGGATTTCAGAATCTCATGCACGTGTGGAATATCGAGCAATGCCAGTAACAGGTGCTCGACCGTCATGAACTCATGACGCTTGTCACGGGCGTTCTGAAACGCGTCATTCAAACAATATTCCAGTTCAGTGCTTAACATGATTGCATTACCACCAGCTTTCCTGTCTTAAAAAATGCCTAATCGACCGCTTCCATCGTACACAACAACGGATGCTGTTGCTGCTGCGCGATTTTCATCACCTGGGCAACCTTGGTCTCGGCGATCTCATACGTAAAAATGCCACAAACCCCCTGCCCCCGGGTATGTACCTCGAGCATGATGCGCGTCGCATTGGTGCGCTCGAGACCGAATATCGTCTCCAGGATTTCAACGACAAACTCCATCGGTGTGTAATCATCATTCAGCAGCAAAACGCGGTACATAGGAGGTTTTTTCAGCTTTGGCCGCGCCTCCTCGAGAGCCGTTCCACGGTCATGCTCTGTTTCGTGAGATGTCTTTCTTTCTGTCATAATGCGCCTGGTTACCCGATTCCCGGATGCAGCCTTCATTCAGGCCGCTTAACAATACACAGTTCATTATATAGGGGCAGCAGGCATGCTTATCCAGCACTTTGCCGGTGAAATGTCCATATCCCTCTCGACGTGCCCGCCGAAAGCACCCAATTCAGCCAGATTCCGTTGATTCTGGTAGGATGTGGGGCTATTACCACCGGTGCGAAAATCGTATTATGCCAAGCAGGGGAGGAAGCCCGGCCGAGGCATGCGCCCATGCAACCGTTGACCGAGTAAACTATGACGACAGATGCCAAGTGGTCCGACCTTATCAGCCTTGATGGTGACAGGACGCTGACGGCTGCAAATCAGTTACTGCCAACCTGGGTGACGCTGTTGGTCGGCCTGTTTCTCGCATGGCAGCTGAGCCAGCTGGCGCTGTCGATCGCCGATGTCCTGACTCCGCAGAAATACGTTCCTGTTGCTGCTACACCCGGAGTCGTCTCGACTGCAGCCGAGAGTGGCCAGGCCGATTATCGCCAGGTCGCGGCGGCGCACCTGTTCGGCGAAGCCGGTGCTGAGCCGGTTGCTGCAGCAGTTCCGGTCGAAACAGAAACTGTGGCGGATACTCGCCTGAACCTGACGCTGAAAGGAACCATTGCGGCAAATGAACCGCGATTTGCAATGGCTATAATCGAGGGTACAAACAGACAGGAAAAGGTCTATGCCATCAACGACAACGTGGTTTCGGGGACGAAGTTACATGCCGTTTATGCAGACCGTGTCATTCTTAATCGATCGGGGGTGCTGGAAGCGCTGCGTTTGCCGCGCGAGTTCGCACAGACTGAGGCGGCGCCGCAACTGGACGCGACGCGGGCGCTGCGCTCGACAGATACGCCGGATAGTCTTC
>DATCZF010000247.1:0-4541 GCA_036526055.1 Woeseiaceae bacterium | reverse complement strand
ATTAATAATTAGCTTTATCCTTCTAATTTTGAAAAGAATATTGTTGGAATTCGCTGCGAATTTCGTATACTGATGCGACATAAACCAAGGCTTGGGTGGTTGCCTCGCGATGCGAACCTCGCGTTTTCTGATCAGCGGCGTCCTGATCCTGCTCTGTACGGCAGCGCAGGCGGCATCGACCGTGGAAAATATCAGGATCTGGTCCGAAAACGGCAAGACACGGGTCGTCCTTGACCTGAGCCGCCCGGCATCGCACAACATTTTCACCCTGCGCGGGCCGGATCGCCTGGTCGTTGACCTGAAATCGAGCCGACTCTCCGACGGGCTCAAGACGATGCCGCACGGGACAGGGTCCGTCCGCTCGATTCGCAGCGCTGTGCGCGCCAACGGCCAGCTGCGTGTCGTTCTCGACCTCAATGAGGCCGTTCGTTCGCGGAGCTTCACCGCGGGCCCGAACAGCAAGTACGGCGATCGCCTGGTCATCGACCTGCAGCGCAGCGGCAGCCTGCATGCGGTCAAGACGGCTTCCGAGGCATATCAGCCCGGTCGGGATATCGTCGTCGCGATCGACCCGGGGCACGGAGGCCACGATCCGGGCGCCATCGGCCGTGGCAAGACGCGTGAGAAAGACGTGGCGTTGCAGATATCGCGCACGCTCGCAGCGCGCATAAATGCAGAGCCCGGCATGAAAGCGGTGCTCGTGAGAAACGGCGACTACTATGTCGATCACCGGCGGCGCATGGATATCGCGCGACGCAACAAGGCCGACCTGTTTATCTCCGTGCATGCAGATGCTGTCGACGATCGCCGCGCGAACGGTGCTTCCGTGTACGCGCTGTCACTCAAGGGCGCGAGCGACGAGGCTGCGCGGCAACTCGCCGACCGCGAGAACGCCTCCGTACGTGTCGGCGGTGTCTCCCTCGAGGACAAGGACGAGGTGCTCGCCTCGGTGCTGCTCGACCTGTCGCAAAGTGCAGCGTTGAGCGCAAGCCTGGACGTCGGTTCGAAGGTGATCGGCGAACTTTCTCGCCTGGGCAAGGTACACCGGCGCACGGTTCAACAGGCTGGCTTCCTCGTGCTCAAGTCGCCGGATATGCCCTCGATACTCGTAGAGACCGCGTTCATATCGAATCCCTCAGAAGAGAAGAAACTGCGCGATAAGCGCCACCAGGGACAGCTCGCCGATGCGATCCTTGCCGGCATTCGAAACTATTTCTACACGAATCCGCCGCCAGATACGCGCATCGCCATGGAAATGCGTCGCGTCCCGGCGAAACAGGTGCGGCACGTCATCGCGCGCGGCGACACGCTCTCGGAAATCGCTGAGCGCTACAACGTCAGTCCCGCCGCCATCCGGGCAGCCAACAAGCTGTCGAGTGACAGGATTCGGGTCGGCCAGACCTTGAGTATTCCGCTGTACGCGGGCAGCTGACGCAAACAAGCCGAGACATTTCAACCGCGATTTGAAAAAATGACGGGTTTAGCAGCTCGTCATTGCGCATGCCCATCCAGCAACTGCCAGGTCACCTGATTAACCAGATCGCTGCCGGCGAGGTCGTCGAGCGGCCTGCGTCCGTGGTGAAGGAACTGGTCGAGAACAGTCTCGACTCCGGTGCCGATGATATTCATGTCGACATTGCCGCGGGCGGGGCAAGACTCATCCGGGTGCGCGATAACGGCAGCGGCATCGAAAGGGAAGAGCTGTCGTTAGCGCTTTCCCGGCACGCGACCAGCAAGATTTCTAGCCTCGAGGACCTGGAGGCGGTCGTATCGCTTGGCTTCCGGGGCGAGGCATTGCCCAGTATCGCCTCGGTGGCGCGCCTGGTAATGACGTCGCGTACTGCGTCGGACGACACGGCCTGGCAGATCGAAGCAGACGGCGGAGAGATCAGCAGTTCTCGTCCGGCAACTCATGAGCGCGGCACCACGGTCGAGGTACACGACCTCTTCTACAATACACCTGCGCGACGCCGTTTCCTGCGAACCGAACGAACGGAGTTCGGGCATATCGAGAAATGGCTGCGTCGCCTCGCGCTATCGCGGCCGGGCGTCGCTTTTACGCTGACCCACAATCGCCGGACGGTGCTGAAACTGGCGGCCGCCACCAGCAACGAGCAGCAGCTGGCACGCCTTGCCAAGCTTTGCGGTGATGCGTTCGCCGACCAGTCGTTTCATCTCGAACACGAAACCGAGGGCATCGCACTGCAGGGATGGATTGCGCTGCCGACGTATAACCGGAGCCAGCCGGACCAGCAGTTCTGGTTTGTCAACGGACGCAGCATCAGCGACAAGACCCTTACGCACGCCGCGAAGCACGCGTACCGTGACGTCCTCTTTCATGGCCGCTTTGCTGCCTACGTGCTCAACCTGGCGATGGATCCCGCGGGCGTGGACGCAAATGCACACCCTGCAAAGCATGAAGTTCGTTTCCGCGATGGCCGGCGCGTGCATGGCATTGTCTCGCAGACCCTGGAGGCAGCGCTTCGCGACACGCGTCCGGGCGGTCACGCGCCCGCGCCAGCATCCATCGTGCGCTACCCGGAGCCCACACAGCGGCCGATGCCATTGCGCGGCCTCGGTCCGGGCGGCCCGGCGAACGTTCAGGAAGCGCTCGCAGGCTACGGTGCCCTTGCCGGCGCGTCTGCTGCATTGCAGGTGCATGCCGAGCCGGGCGAAGTGCCGCCATTGGGATTCGCAATTGCCCAGCTAGCGGGTGTCTACATTCTCGCCGAAAACAGCGGTGGGCTGATCGTGGTGGACATGCACGCCGCGCACGAGCGCATCACCTACGAAAAACTCAAACGGAATTTCGACGATCGGGCTATCGTGCGGCAACCATTGCTGGTTCCCGTGACGATCGCGGTCGCGGAGAACGAAGCAGACCTCGTCGAACAGGCCTCACAGGACATAGAGGCGTTCGGCCTTTCGGTGGATCGGGCCGGGCCGACGATGCTCGTGGTCCGGGAAGTGCCGGCGTTGCTCAAAGACTCCGACGTCGAGTCGCTGTTGCGCGATTTGCTGTCAGACATAGTGGAAGCGGGCAGCAGCAGCCGCCTCGAGGACGCCAGCGACGAGTTCCTGGCGACGATGGCTTGCCATCATTCGGTGCGCGCCAACCGCAGACTATCGCTTGACGAAATGAACGCACTTCTCCGGGAAATGGAAACTACCGAGCGAGCCGATCAGTGCAACCACGGAAGGCCGACCTGGGCAGCGATCTCGATGGCGGAGCTGGACCGGCTGTTCCTGCGCGGCCAGTAAAAGGGTCTGAAATCGGAACCAGAACTGCAATCTGCCTGATGGGACCGACCGCGTCCGGCAAAACGGATATCGCGATCGAGCTGTGCCGCCGTCTTCCCCTCGAGGTGATCAGCGTGGACTCGGCGCTGGTCTACCGCGGCATGGACATCGGCACGGCCAAGCCGGACGCGGCTACGCTGCGCGCAACGCCCCACCGCCTCATCGACATACGCGACCCCGAGGACAGCTACTCCGCCGGTGATTTCGTGCGAGACGCGAAAGCGGAGATACGGGCGATCTTCGAGTCGGGCAGGACGCCCCTGCTCGTTGGCGGGACGATGATGTATTTTCGTTCGCTCACCGCCGGCATGGCCACGCTTCCGCCCGCCGACGCAGAAATCCGCGCGGCGATCGATGCAGAGGCGGCCGAACGGGGCTGGCCGGTGCTCCATGAAGAATTGCGTAAGATCGATCCTGTTTCTGCGGAGCGCATCAACCCCAACGACAGCCAGCGCATCCAGCGTGCGCTCGAAGTGTATCGACTGAGTGGCCGCGCCCTGTCGGCCTGGCAGGAATCCACGACGGCCGGGGCCATTTCGCCGGATATCCGTTTCGAGAAACTGGCCCTCCTGGTGGAGCCTCGGTCGCTGCTGCACGAGCGCATTGCGTTGCGCCTCGAACGCATGTTGGATGCCGGGTTCCTCGACGAAGTCCGGCAACTGATGCGGCGTCCGGGGCTGCAGCGTGAGAGCCCGGCAATTCGGTCCGTCGGTTACCGACAGTTTTGGGCACACCTGGCCGGGGAGTGCTCGTTTGAGGAGGCGCGCTCCCGTGCGCTGGCCGCCACGAGGCAGTTGGCGAAGCGCCAGATCACCTGGTTGCGGTCCGAAAACGGCCTGAAAACCTTTGATGCACTTGATTCCGGCGCGGCAGACGCTATATCGGGGATTCTGGCGGCTCTGTAGGGGCGATTTTTGGCTTGGTTCGGGTCGGCCTGTGATAGACTTTTTTCGACGCTTAGGCTGAACTTCGCACAAGGGCAACCGGCGCCACCGGTATGCGGGTTCAAATAACAATCAACAATAAGGAGACCCCGATATGGCTAAAGGGCAGACATTGCAAGATCCCTTCCTGAATATTTTACGCAAGGAAAAGGTTCCAGTTTCTATTTACCTGGTAAACGGCATCAAGCTGCAGGGGCAAGTCGACTCGTTCGACCAGTTCGTCGTGCTCCTGAAGAACAGCGTTAACCAGATGGTCTACAAGCATGCTATATCCACCGTGGTGCCATCGCGCAACGT
>DATCZF010000246.1:0-8104 GCA_036526055.1 Woeseiaceae bacterium | reverse complement strand
TCGTCCATGTATTTTGCACAGGGCATTCCCTACGGCCTGATGGGCATCGCCGTGCCGGCATGGCTCGCGAGCCAGGGGATAGAAGCCGGCCAGATCGCGTCCTACCTTGCGATCATCATCCTGCCGTGGGCCTTCAAACTTTTGTCCGGGCCGTTGATGGACCGTTACCAGTTCCTGCCAATGGGCCGGCGGCGACCCTGGGCGATGGGCGCGCAACTCGGCATGACGCTGTCATTCTTCAGCCTCATCCTCGTCGATAATCCGGCCGAACAGGTCGGCCTTCTGACGGCCCTTGGATTCCTCATCAATGTGTTCGCGGCCACGCAGGACGTAGCCGTTGACGGCATGGCGATCGACGTCACACCGCTCAACGAGCAGGGTCGCCTGAACGGCTTCATGGTGTTCGGCAAGGCCATCGGCTGGGCACTTACTTCGGCCGTGGCCGGGAGCATGCTGGTCGTGTTCGGCATGGGCGTCACGGCGATCGTCGCGGCGATCGTCCAGGCGGTCGTACTGCTGGGATTCATGCTCGCGGTGGAACGTCGTGGGGAGCGCCGGTTGCCGTGGAGTACCGGTGATGCAATGTCCGCGGCACGCGCTACCAGTTCGTTCGCGGACGTATCAAAGGCCCTGAACAAGGTGCTGTGGTCCCGGGTCAGCCTGATCCTGATGGGGATCATGCTGTTTGACGGTTTCGTCGGTGGCTACGGTCATGCGCTGATGCCGGTCGCGGCCATCAACCTGTTTGGATTCACGACGCCCCAATGGTCACAACTCGTTGCGGTCATGGGGCTCGGGGGTGCCGCAACGTCCCTGGCGCTGGGCCCGCTGATCGATCGCTTCGGCGCCAAACGCATGCTGATACTGACCATCTCGCTCGTCGCCATTCACGCCTTCCTGCTCGCCGAGACACAGTACCTGTGGGAGAACACGACCTACGTCAAGGCGATGCTGGCCGTCTGGGTGTTGCTCGGCCCGGTGACGATGGTGTGCATGATCGCACTGGCAATGGCAATTTGCTCCGGCACGACTTCGGCAACGCAGTTTGCCATTTACATGTCGCTGGCCAATCTCGGTTCCTCGGCTGGCTCGAAGGCCTACGGGTTGATTGCCGATCAGGCCTCTTACGTCGAAGCCTACCTGCTGCTCGGCGCTATCACCCTGGCGTTGATCGGGATCATATTCTTCCATCGACACAAGCCGGAACATTCGCAAGGTCGCAAGCGCGCACCGACCTACACGGTCGGCATGGGCACCAGTGGCGCCGGCATGTACTTTTCAGGCGCGATGCGCTGCCCCAAATGCCGATCCGACATGGAGCAGATCCTGATTGACGGCACAGAGGTCGATCGTTGTCTCTCCTGTCACGGCCTGTGGTTCGACGACGGCGAGCTCAGCAAGCTGCGCAACAAGGAAGCGGCCGCCATCCTTGATGTTGGCGGCCTGAAGTTCGGCAAGGAACAGAACAGGATCGAGAATTATCGGTGTCCGCGTTGCGCGGGTGAGATGAATCGCCTGGTCGATCCGGGGCAACCGCATATCTGGATCGAGCAGTGCGCGTCCTGCCGGGGTTCGTTCTTCGACGCCGGTGAGTTGACCGATCTCGTCACTATTTCCATATCTGACTTCTTCAAACGCTTTATAACGCCGAGGCGCGACTCCGGGAATTAGGCGCAGGCATCTATGACACGTGCGCGACACGGGCGATCCCTATGGCGGGTTCTCGGCATCTAGGCTGCCGCGTCCTGGGTCTGTCTGCAGGTTGTAGACGTCCTCGCCCGGAACATCGGGCTACCCTCCCGGGTATGCACACTGACGCTTGGCATGCTGATCGCCGGCCTGCCCGTAACGGCCGTTACCGCTTACCTGGAGGGCATCGGTCGCCGCAAGAAATCTGAATCACCCGCCAGCGCCGGCCTGTTCACCTGCAACAACCTGCGCAATGGCGCTGTCGCGGCGCTTGCCATATGGGGTATCGCGGTGACCGGCTGGGTAATCGAGGCGGACCGGGCCGGTGCGGACGCGGAACGAAACCTGGTGACCAGCCGCAATGACATCAAGCGCCTCACCGGCGAGTTCAGGCTCCCCTAGGCTTACGCCTTTGCAGAGGAACTCGACAGCCAGGTGAAAGCGGTGAGCGGCTATCACCGCCGGGGCAGCAAGGACAGCCAGCTGCGCTAGCCGGCGCCGGGTGCGCCGGTCTCTAACTGCCCAGCAATTTTTGTATGGCGCTTGCCCGGTAGCGGAAGATGCGGTCCAGCTGTCGCCGAACGAGCGGCAACGCAATCGTTCCTGCGGGCTGGAGGGGCAAGCGATACTCGACGCGATCCGTCATCCGCGTGCCTTCCGCGCTCTCGGCAAACGAGTGCAGGTGCGTCCACTTGCTGTACGGCCCCTGGATCTGTTCGTCGATGAAACGATTGTTCGGTTGCCACTGGATGATCCGGGTACGCCAGCGAAACGGCACACCAAAGAGTCGCAGACGATAGTCGATGACTGTGCCCTCCCCCATGACGATCAGGGTCGGCGTCAGGATCTGGAATGCCAGCTCCGGCGGCGTGATGCGCTCGAGGTTCTCGGCGTTGGCGAAGAACCCGAACACCTCGTCAATTGACACCGGCAGGAACGTCTCCGTTTCCAGGAACTGCTCCCCTGTCCGCAATGTGCCGTGGTGTATGACTGTAGATTCGTCGCGCATTTCGCGTAATCTCGCCGGCTCGTCTTCATTACCGACGTCTTCATCGTCCATTTGCGAGCTACCTCACGCCTTACTCCTGCGCCAGAAAGCCCAGGCGAGCTGCAGTTTCGAGGCAACGGCGACGATCAGCACGCCGTGCACGAACCACGTAATGTCTCCCCAGACGAGCACCACGGGCAGCAAGGAGAAGAACAATGCCATGGCGAAACGCCCGAACTGCAGGTGCGGCACACCGTAACGCTTGTGCCGAACCCGCACATGGGTCATGTAGAGCTCGAGGGCAATGAAGACCGGCAGATAGGGCAGCCAGTATTTCGAGAGGAACCCGGGGACCAGCAACCAGAACCACAACACGGTTGAAAAGCTGAAGATCAGGTCGGCGATACCATCAAGATCACTGGCGTTTCGCGGTGGCGTCGCCTGGCGCGCAAACCAGCCGTCGAACCAGTCGGTAATCGCCGCCGCGATGTATATGCCAAGGACCCACCACTTCAGGCCGAACACGGCAAGGGCCGTGATCGGCGCGACGCTGAAAATGCGGCTCCAGGTGAGTGCGTCGGCAATGGTTCGAGCAGTACTTTTTTTCATGGCGCGGGAGGTTCACCACGGCAGGGGCAGCTGAAGGTCTGTTCGCTTAGCTCGGGCACGTTACGGGACTCTGCTCTCCAGTCATTGCGAGTATACGCGGGACAGGCCCCTCCACGAGGTCTTTAGCTGTTATAGCAGTGTCGTACGCGGCGCTGCACGACGAACTCAGCCGGTGGCCGCGCCAGGCCAGCTCAACGGCAGGCGCAGTTCGGGCCAATCCGGGGTTTGCCGAGCCGGAGAACGCGAGACCGGGTTCGCGTGCTTTCGCGGACATCGCGGCGGCTCGTTTTTTGCGCCGCTCCCTGTGGGCGGCAATGACGAATGACAGGGCAACCAGGCCAGCCACAAGGAGACAGGCCTCAAAAGAGATCTCCACCAGTGTGATGAGTTCACCAACATCGCTGCTCGCCATAGGCTCTTCAGCTTTCGCGATAAAATTCCGCAGCCGACAACATCAGTCCGATTCTTTCATGCCTTGGCCCGCAAATTGGCGAGAGCCCTCAATGCGCTTTTGTCGCGGCTGCGCGGCTCGATTGCACTGCCAGCACGCGGATTTTCAGCCCCGACCGGGCTCGGCATTACGCCTGAGCGAATGCCTCATCACGAAGAACGGCCAGAAACCGGGCTCCGTAGCGATCCAGCTTGGTTTGCCCGATACCGCTGATACCCAGCATCTCTGCAGCTGTTTGCGGTCGGCAGGCCAGCATCTCCTGCAGGGTCTTGTCATGGAAAATGACATAGGCAGGCACATTGTGCTCGTTCGCGAGCGCCTGCCGGCACGCCCGTAATGCTTCCCAAAGACCGTGATCTTCATCAGCAACCACGTGCGCACGAGCCGGTTGTTTCAATGCCATCACCGGCCGTTTCGGATCCTCCCGAAACTGTAATGGCGTCTCTCCGCGCAGGACACCTCGACTGGTCTCTGTCAGGACCAGGGCGCCAAAACGGGCGGCATCCGCTCGCAAGTGACCGGCAACGATTAACTGACGGGCAACCGAGCGCCAGGTCGTCGATGGCAGATCCTGTCCTATGCCAAAGACACTGAGCTGGTCGTGGCCATGCTGCCGAACCTTGTCGGTCTCCTTGCCCAGCAGCACATCGACCAGGTGCGCGGCGCCGAAGCGCTGGCCGGTCCGATAAACCGCCGACAGTAATTTCCGGGCCGCTTCTGCCCCGTCCCAGGTGTTGACCGGCGCCAGGCACCCGTCGCAGTTGCCACAATCCTCGTCTTGAGCATCGCCGAAATAGGCGAGTAACGGCCGGCGTCGGCAGCCGGTAACCTCGCACCAACCCAGCAACGCATCGAGCTTGAAGCCCTCGAAACGCTTGTATTCGTCGTCTGCCTGGGATTCCTCGAGCATCTGCCGCAGGCGCACGACATCCTGCAGGCCGTAGACCATCCAGGCATCCGCGGGCTCGCCGTCCCGCCCGGCCCTGCCGGTTTCCTGGTAGTAGGACTCGATGCTCTTGGGCAGATCGAGATGGGCCACAAAGCGCACGTCCGGCTTGTCGATTCCCATGCCGAACGCGATGGTCGCGACGATCACGAGACCATCTTCAGCCAGAAAGCGGCGCTGGTTTTCGGAACGCACCTCGGCAGCGAGGCCGGCATGGTATGGCAGCGCCTCGAAACCCTGCGCGCACAACCAACTGGCGATGCTCTCCGTCTTCTTGCGCGACAGGCAATAGACGATCCCGGCCGCGCCGCGATGTGCCTGCAGGAATTTCAGCAGCTGCGCCCTGGCGTCGGTTTTGACTTGCACTGCATAGCCGATGTTCGGCCGGTCAAATGGCGCGATGAATCTTGCGGGCTCATGAAGTTCGAGCCGATCGACGATTTCCTCCCGCGTCTTATCCGTTGCCGTCGCCGTTACCGCCATGCGCGGTACGCCGGGGAACAAGCGGCCGAGGTCGCCCAGTCCGAGGTAGTCACTGCGAAAATCATGGCCCCATTGCGAAACACAGTGCGCCTCGTCAATGGCAATCACTGATAAGGGTATGTCGCGCAACAACGACCTGGTGTGTTCAGTGACCAGGCGCTCCGGCGCAACATACAAGAGCTGCAACCTGCCCTGCCGAAGCCTGGCCATGACTTCTCGCTGCTCATCGGGCGACTGGCTGGAATTCAGAAACTCCGCTTCGATGCCGAGTTCGCGCAGTGCAGTGACCTGATCCTGCATCAGCGCAATGAGCGGCGACACGACCAGCCCCGTTCCCTCCCGCAACATGGCCGGAATCTGGTAGCACAGGGACTTGCCGCCGCCTGTCGGCATGATCACCAGGGAGTCGCGGCCCTCGAGCGTGGTCTCGATGATCGACTGTTGTTGTCCACGGAACTCCGGGTAGCCGAAGACATCTTCCAGAACGTTACGGGGTGAAAGATTCACGAATGTGGGGGCTGGGGTCAGGTCAAGCATGCGACAGTCTACCGGACTTTGCGGTTGGCGGGTTTGCCGCCGAGGCGGCTGAGCGCGTGCAAGCAGGCGAACATTGCTGCCATTCGATTCACGCGAAAGTCATTTCAATAGCTTGCAAGTGGCAGAAGCGTTTCTTTTTGACATCGGCCGTCTTTCCAGTATTTTTAACCGTCCCCCAGCATCAGCTTGGCTCTCTACCGCACGTGTCCGGTGGGGCGAGTTCGTATTGCCTGGACGAATCGTAGAAAGGTGAACTTGAAAGTGAAAATGCCTGAAATTCGTGACGACAGAGAGTTTTACGAGGCGGTACACGAGTACGCCAGCAAGGTCTGGGACTGGCGGGCACATGTCGACGACGATTATGCGACAGAGCCGACGCCCGACGAGTTTATTGCGATCCTCGAGCAGCGCATTGAGTGGGTAAAGGAACACAAGCGTATCGTCGACCAGTACCTGCGCAAGCGTAACCGCCCGACCTGGTTTCGCGTCATCGACGGCTCGCGAGTCGATCCGGGCTCCTGATCGAATGAGCGCCTGTAACGGCGAACACGGTTCCAAACCGCCCGTCACAGCCCTAGTATTCGCCTAATGTTCCTCATCGTCATCGGCGCCATTCTCGGCGCAATCTTCGGCTCGCTGCCAGGGGCCATCATCGGCGGCCTGGTGGGCTATGGCGCCGGCATCCTGCTCAGGCAATCGGTCGTCGGCGGATTGCGGGTTGTCCAGTCGCAACTGATCGATTCGACTTTCAGCATCATGGGTGCCCTGTGCAAGGCTGACAAAGTCGTCACTCGCGACGAGATCCAGGCGGTAGAGCGCACCTTCGACATGCTGAAGCTGAACAGCGAGCAGCGCGAGCAGGCCAGGGCCGCCTTTACCCGCGGCAAGCAAACCGACTTCGACCTCGATGCTGCCGTCGACGCTTTCGGACGCGTGACCCGCGGCCGTGGCCCCCTGCTGCAACTCTTCCTGCAGCTGCAAATCATGGCGGTGGCTGCGGACGGCCGCATTCATCCGGCCGAACATGAAATGCTGGTGCGCATTGCGCGCCGGCTGGGCCTGCATGAGTCCGACGTGTCACAGCTGGAAGCGCTGTTGCGCGCCGCAACCGGCGGTCCGTCGCGAGCCGGTGCGGCGCCGCCGCCGGACCGGCTGGCGGATGCCTATGCGGCGCTCGGCGTGACACCGAATTCGACCGGCGCCGAAATCAAGCGGGCCTACCGCAAGCTCATCAGTCAGAACCACCCCGACAAACTGGCCGCTCGCGGCCTGCCGGAAAGCATGCGTGCCGTTGCGGAGGAGCGTTCGCGTGAAATCAACTCGGCCTATGACCTGATCAAGGCCGCGCGCAACGACGTGAAGTAGCGTAGTCCGTACACGGCAACGCTCGAGTTCGAAAAAGATGGTGGCCAGCGCCGGACCGGTTTGCGAAGCAACCCACGACGCCGAAGGCGCTTGAAGGGCGAGAATCGGCCCAGGCCGATGCGAGTCACTAATCCGCTGGTCGGACTGGACGGCGAGCGCAGCGAGGCCGCCCGCAGGGTGAGCATCGACTTGCGCTACGCATAGCGCTCGCCTGTTCGGCCTTGGCAGCAGGACGCAACGGCCGTTTTTCGTTCTCCGGGGCGCAACGACGCGATAGAATTTCCTGTCCTTCGCCACTCGGAATTGGCTTTGGTTTCCCGGTTGGCGCGCACCGGGCATTATGCGGTTCATTCTTCCAGGCCGCGCTCACCCGCCGCTGTTCGATAATCTGCGAGTGACGTAGAATAGGTGCCGAGTCCTTCCTGGACGTGCAGAGGGCCCAACCCCATTTTCGCTGGCCACCGCCTGGAGCATTCTTGACAGACACCACTGGCCAAACCACCGCCGGTTTCTGGGCCGTGCTCGGTCGTCGCAAGGTGGTCCAGTGGGGACTTGCCTACTCCGCGACAGCCTGGACCCTCTTGCAGGGTCTGGAGTATGCGAGCGAGACATTTTACTGGGCGGAGCCGATCCGCCAGCTTGCAACACTGATCGCTGCCATGGGGCTGCCGATCGTCACCGTGGTTGCCTGGTACCACGGTGACCGCGGCAACCAAAGGGTCCAGAGAACGGAAGTCTTTATCCTGACGTTGCTGCTCCTGATCTTCGGGGCCGTGCTGTGGCTCTATGAACCTGTGCAGCCGGACAGGCTCGCGGAAACCGGGGCAGCCGTCTCGGCGGCATCGACTGCCCCCGCGGCGGCAGCCGAGGCTTCCGTCGCCGTATTGCCTTTTGTGGCGCTTTCCTCCGGAACGGACGATGCCTATTTCGCGGACGGCCTGACCGACGAGATCATCAATGCGCTATCGGCATTGCCCGACGTGCTCGTCACGGCGCGCACCTCGGCCTTTTACTTCAAGGGCAAAGAGGTGCCGGT